>JAFPZI010000206.1 GCA_017417365.1 Synergistaceae bacterium | reverse complement strand
GTTCGAAAGATTGGGTAAGCCGGTTGTGTTGCTCTGCTTCGAGGACGTTCGGAAGAATTGGTGTCATCGGAACATGTTCGCCTCATGGTGGGAGCATCATACAGGCGAGGTTATCCCAGAACTGCAAGCCGACAATCAGCTTACACTCCCTCTCGATGACATAGTTTACGCATCACATCATTCGAGGGAATCTGCGTTGGTTCGAAAGATTGGGTAAGCCGGTTGTGTTGCTCTGCTTCGAGGACGTTCGGAAGAATTGGTGTCATCGGAACATGTTCGCCTCATGGTGGGAGCATCATACAGGCGAGATTATTACAGAACTGCAAGCCGACAATCAGCTAACTTTCCCTCTTGATGATATAATTTACACATCACATAATTCAGGAGAGATTCACCTATGTCAAGCAAGTTAACCAGCGTAGAACAAAAATCTATACATGACTTCTTCGGGGCCAAAGATTCTTGTTCTTGATACCCGATTACCAGAGACCCTATGCTTGGGATGAAGATGAATGCCTCACCCTCTGGAATGACATTTTCACTTTCGCCCGCACTGATGGTGATTTTGACCTCGATGATGAGTACTTTTTAGGCCCAATAGTCGTGTTCCGCAATGCCAACAAACAACTTGAGGTCATCGACGGACAACAAAGACTAATATCCTTGCTCCTGATATTACGGGCATTCTATGAGGAAATGCAGACTTTCTCAGAAGGCTGGAGCTGCGAAGTCCGCAAAAATATTGGCCGCTGCATCTGGAAAACTAATGAACAGGGTCAACCTTCCTTCTCGGACCCGAAAATTGATTCCCAAGTCGCTACGGATAATGATAAAGCAGAATTATTCTCCATCCTCAAGTCAGGGACCGCAGAGATTAACGCTCAAAGCAGGTATGCCCAGAATTACAGGCTGTTTCAGGAAAGAGTAATAGACTTTCTCGGCAATCAAGACAGGTCAGATACAGCCATTCAGAACCAATACGCCACACTCCCACACAGAATATTAACGAATTGTATCCTCCTCCCGATTGAGGCCAATGGGCAAGACGCTGCATTACGCATATTCTCCACCCTCAACGACAGAGGTAAACCACTCTCTGACTCCGACATCTTCAAGGTACAGCTCTATAAATCCTTCGCTGAAGAGGGCGCAAAAGATACCTTTATCGCACAGTGGAAAGATCTTGAGGAAGTCTGCTGGCGAATCTTCTCGTCGGACAAAATCTTCTAACCCCGTCGATGAATTGTTCAATAGGTACATGCATTACGAGAGGGCTCGGCTTGGCCTGAAAGATACTACTCAGGAAGGCTTGAGAAGTTTTTACGAGAAGGATAACTACAGGCTTCTTAGGGCCGAGCACAAAAGAGTGTTCGCAAATTTACTCTCTCTCGCCGACTTCTGGAACAAGATTGACAATCAGGATGAAGCATACTTCTCTGAACGTGTCCTCAAACGCTTATTCGTCCTCAATTACGCTCAAAATGCCGCATGGACACTCATTACTTCAGTCTACTTCATGAGCAGCAAGAAATCAGATGGGACCCTCGATGAGGAAAAATTCTACTCCTTTCTCGGCAAAATTATCGCCTTCATATGGGCAACTACAATCCTTGACCCGGGTGTAGGTTACCTCCGCACACCGTTCTATAAGGAGATGCTGCGAATCGTTCAGGGTCAAGAAGTTACGTTCGAAGCATATAAATTCAACGCAGATAACCTCTTGGCCGCCATGCAGAAGTATAAGTTCTCGGGGAAAAAGAGAATGACCCGCTCCATGCTGGCGTGGTGGACCATGCGCGACAAAGAACAATCTGTACCCCCCTTAACCACAATTTTTGAGACTGAGCACCTCAGCAAAAAAGGTAAAACTGTCAATCCGGACACTTACGAAATGTTGGGCAATAAGTCCCTCCTTGAGAGAAAGATTAAGGGAGCAATCTCACCAAGTTTTGACTTCGCCGACAAGAAAATATATTACACCGGCAAGGCTTCGCTTCGCAGGCCTCACACACAGATTCATGAACTCTTGGAGCTCGCAGGCACTAAGAGTAATTTCAACGTCAAGGACATATCCCAGCGCACTAAGAGAATCCTAGAGGCCTTCATTAACTTCTTGGCCGATAATTCCCTCGCAAAATAGCAGCTCGTTTTTCCCATCGCCTGATATAATTTCATCTCATATCTATAATTCTTTCCCGGAGATGATTTATTCATGGCTCATACTTTCTTCAATGACCCTATCGCTAATTACCTCGGCACTTGGTCCACTAACATTAATGCTTATTCCGTCCTCTTCCGAATCTCACTCGCCGCACTCCTCGCCGCAATCGTAGGCTGTGAACGCTCCAGCAAGAGACATTCCGCAGGACTCCGCACCTTCATTCTCGTCTCTATGGCCTCCGCTGTCTCATCAATGATTGACCTATCCATCATGGACATCAACGACGAAGGCTTCGCTATCATTTCCGCAGCCTCCCTCGTGTCAGTCGCAATGATCAGCGGCAACTCCATACTCTTCAGGTCCCGCAGCCAGATTAAGGGCCTCACAACTTCCGCAGGCCTCTGGGCTATCGGCATTATAGGCTTGGCCACAGGTGCAGGCCTCTACACAATCACCCTAATATCCTTCGCGGCACTCTTAGTCTGCATCTCTCAGCTCCCACGAATTGAGACCATCCTCAAGGACAGGTCAAACCACTTCGAGATTCACCTAGAGCTCAAGACCAGCTACAACCTTCAGGACTTCGTTACGACCATCCGCAAACTTGGCCTCAAGATTGACGACATAGAGTCCAACCCTGCCTACGCAAATTCCGGCCTCAGCGTCTACTCAGTCTCCATCACCATCAATGAGCACGACTTCAAGAACTACAGGAAGCACTCCGACATCATCGAGGCTTTGCGCACACTTGATTATATTCACCATATCGAGGAAATGAGCTAAAATACTCTCACATCCTACTGATATTCTAGACACAAAGGAGCAACTTTTCACAATGCAGATCAGTATCACTAAGACAGCGCACCCCGGCACTATGCCCCCTGAGGACAAATTAGGCTTCGGTTCAGTGTTCAGCGACCACATGTTCATCATGGACTACACCGACGCGGACAAGTGGCACAACGCTAGAATCATCCCTTACGGCCCGTTGTCCCTCATGCCTTCAGGGGACGGAATACAGTACGCTAACACGGTCTTTGAGGGCATGAAGGCCTATCGCTGGGCGGACGGAAGCATTCACCTCTTCAGGCCAAACGAGAACGCCAAGAGAATTAACGTCTCCGCAGAAAGAATCGGCCTCCCCCTCGTCCCTGAAGATATGTTCCTCCAGGCAGTCCGTGAGCTCGTCAAGTTAGACGCTTCTTGGGTCCCCTCCAGTGAAGGTACGTCCCTGTATATCCGCCCGTTCATCTTCGCCACTGATGAGGAGCTCGCCCTTCACGGAATCCACAAGGCTATCTTCGTCGTAATCACCTCACCCAGTGCGAGCTACTTCGCTGAAGGCATCAAGCCCGTGAAAATTATGCTTGAGACCGAAGACGTCAGGGCAGTGCGAGGCGGAACAGGTTACACCAAGTGCGGAGGGAATTACGCAGCCAGCAACAGGGCAGGAGACCGCGCTATGGAGAAGGGGTATTCGCAGGTCTTGTGGCTTGACGGCGTTCACAGGAAATACATTGAGGAAGTCGGAGCAATGAACGTTATGTTCAAGATTAAGGGCACCGTAGTAACTCCGTCCCTCGAGAACGGCTCAATTCTCGGAGGAATTACCCGCAAGTCCTGCCTTGAGGTGCTCAGGCATTGGGGAATTCCCGCAGAAGAAAGGCTCCTCAGCGTCGATGAGCTTATCGGTGCTGCTGAGTCGGGAGAACTTGAGGAGGCCTTCGGGACTGGTACGGCAGCAGTAATTTCGCCGATTGGTGAGCTAGCCTACAAGGACAAGAAATACACCGTCAACAACTTCAAGATTGGGCCGGTCGCTCAGAAATTGTACGACGAGTTAACCGGCATTCAGTGGGGGAAGAGGCCTGACCCGTTCGGGTGGACTGAATGCGTGTAATCCTGCCGTCGTTCGCAAAAATTAACCTCACCCTAAGAGTCATGAACAAGAGGCCGGACGGTTATCACAATATCGTCTCGACCTTCTTGCGCATACCGTCGGGGGACGTGGTCTACATTTCCGAGTCCCTCACTAAGAATGACTCCGTGAGCGCGAATATCCCTCTGGCCGGTGAAAACATTGTGGCTAAGGCCCTGCGTATTGCCCGCGAGGAAGGGTTCAGGATTCCTCCCCTCAGCGTAAAAATTCACAAGAGCATTCCTCCCGGGTCAGGGCTCGGTGCAGGGTCTGGTAATGCCGCAGCAGTCCTGTGGTGGCTCGGTGCTCAGAAAGTCGCCGCAAAAGTCGGTGCTGATGTGCCGTTCCTGTGTTCCGGGCAGAATATCGCGCTCGTTTCGGGAATCGGCGAAATCATCGAGAACGTAAGACCCGCAGAAGTTCACGGTGTCGTCGCTATTCCCAACTGGGAGACCAGCACAAAAGAGGCCTATGCTGAGCTCGACGCTATGGGCTATGATGTCGGTATCATGCTCGCAAGGAAGGAAATGCGCGACATTTACCACGCCAACGCAGGCAAGAAAGTAGGTGCTCTCCCGAATGACTTCCTGAAGGTCCTCGTGAAGAAACACCCCAAGTACAACGAACTATTTGCGATGTTCAAGCAGGCAGATGCAGACGCTTGGGGGGTTACGGGTTCCGGGAGCGCGGCTTTTGCGGTCATGGAGAAGCCATTGATCTTCAAGTGGCCGGATTACATCAAGAACGTAATATACTTCTGACTTTATCCCCTTGAGGCTCCGGCTTCAGGGGGCAATTTTTCCGTTCCCTCCAGCAAAATTCGTGCGTGTTCCTGTGCTTCCGTCATGTCGGGCGAACCAGAGAGCATTCGGGCAATCTCCTTCACCCTGTCTGTGCCGGTTATGCTCCTCGTGAGGGTCTCGCCGTCCGTCCTCTGAATGAGTATGTGTGAGTCGCCCAGAGCCGCTATGGATGCCTCGTGAGTAACCAGAATCACTTGGCACTTCCGGGACAATTTTTGGAGCTGGAGGCCTGAGAGCACCGCAGCTTTTCCCCCTAGCCCCGCTTCTACCTCGTCGAAAACTATCGTGGGAGGCAGCCATTCTTCAGGCAGGGACAACTGCAACGCTAAGAGCAACCGGCTCAATTCCCCTCCCGACGCAATCTTCTCGACACGTCCCGAGCGGGTCCCGTCCGTTAATGTGAACTCCGCACCGTCAGCACCAGATTCACCGAGCTTCTGCAGGCCCGTTAAGGTTATCCCGAAAGTTATGCCACCCATCGCCAGTTCAGAGAGCAGTGCATTCACACGCTGAGTTAGGGTTGTAGCAGCCTCTTGCCTTGCGTGCCTGATCTCCATAGCCAGAGCATTAGCCCTCTTCTTCTCGTCGAGGGAGCGAGCAGAGAGTTCCTCAAGTTCGGAGTAGCTCTTCTCCAGCCAGTCAAGATTTGTGTAGATTTCCGCGCAGAAGTTCAGCAGCTCATTCTCGTCGGGGATGTTGCAGAGCCGTTTTAGCCTCCTCAATGCCCCGAGCCGGTTTTCTGTCTCGTCGAGGAGGGAGGAGTCTTTGTCGTTGCTGCCGAGTCCGTGTGCGAGAGTCTTGACGGTGTCGCTGAGGGTGTCTAGTGCTGCCCTGACGTTTGCGGAGTCGGTGTCGCTCATGAAGTCATAGAGATTCTCTAGGAGTGAGGCGGCGTTGTCGATCAGGCCGTGTTCCGAGAGGCCCCCAGTGAGTGCGTCGAGGCTTGTTCGTGCTCGTTCACGTGTGGCTATCCTGTGGGTGATGTCCGCTAATTGGTTCTCCAGCCTGAGTTCTAGGCCGGGTTCTGGTCGCGCTGTCTTCATGAGGGCGAAAATCTCCCGTGCATTAGAGTATTTGCGTTCCACCTCACTGCGTCGCTTCTTGACTGCGCGTAATTCCCGTGTGCTCTGTCGGGCTTGGCCGAAAACCTCACGGAAGGCCCCGAATGTCTCACTCCTCACGCGTTCAGGTAAGCATGAGTCCAACATTGCGAGTTGTCGTTCTGGTTCGAGCAGCTCAATCTGTGCAAACTGGCTCTGAATCCTCACGAGACCATTCACGATTCTTGCGCAGTCGTTCAGGCCGGTATTCACACCGTCAACACGAGCACGTGAACGCCCGGTGCTCAGGACCTCACGCATGACCGTATGTCCCATGAACTTGGCCTCAACTCGTCCGCTGTCCTCGCCTGCACGGATAAACTTCACACCCCCGCGCGTCCCCGTGAGGAGTTCCAGTGAACGCACAACACTGCTCTTGCCCGCACCGCTCTCACCAGTTATCACGTTCAGCCCGCGCGAAAATGTCAGTTCCGCACCGCGAATCCCGCCTATGTTCTCGATATAGAGCTTCTCAATCACCCTTGTATGCTCCCCTGACTCCCCAGCCTAATTTTTCCCTCACTATGTCCAAGAAGTTACGGCCGGGAAGATTTACCGTGCGGATTTTCCTGCTCCTCGACAGCCTCACGTTGATTCTGTCGCTTGGGAAAACTTCATACGCCAATTGTCCGTCCTGAGTCAGCATTAGGTCTCTGGACACCCCTCGGGGAATTAGGGTAATGCAGTCGTTCTCTGAGGCCATGAGGGGACGAGAATAGAGAGTGTGTGCGCAAAGCGGAGCCAGTAACATTGCGTCCATGTGTGGAGGAATCACCGGGCCTCCCGCTGAGAGTGCGTAGGCTGTTGACCCTGTGGGCGTTGAGACTATCACTCCGTCAGCGGGAAGGACGCAGAAAAATTCATCGTTGAAGCGGATCTCTATCTGCAGGAGGCGGGCTATTGCGTTGGTCGTGAGAACTATATCGTTGAGGGCGTATATCTTGTGGAGCTGGGAGTCGTCGCGGTATACGGTGCAGCTCAACACCCGGCGTTCGAGTATCGTGAAGTTGTCGTGCATGATGTTAGTGATGTCGTGTTCGGCTTGTTCGGGGCGGCTTGAGGCCAAGAACCCTAAGTGCCCGAGGTTCACGCCGTGAAGGATAATGTCCGTGCCCATGACGTAACGGGCTGCGCGCAAAAACGTACCGTCTCCGCCGATGACTAGGGCGAGCTGTACGGTCTTGAGCCATTGTTCGTCGTCAAGTCCGATAGTCGTTAGTGCGCTGGCTTCCTGGTGAGGGAGGAGAAATGTGCAGTTGTTGTCCTGCCCCCATTGCAGCAATCTTCTGGCCATGCTTACGGCTTCGGGCTTGCGGAGGTTTACTATCATTCCGAGTTCATTCATGGTTAATCTTTCCTGTTCTTGACGAAAAGCTATTATATCAGGAACTCCTTATACAGCATGCTTGGTTGAATGCCCTCGTTGTTCTGGTACTTGCCCTTAGTGTAGGGTTCGTAGGGCTGTGAGATTGTGTGGTAGTAGATTTGTGCGATCTGGACTCCTGCGTAGATTCTGACGGGCTGAACGCAGAAGAGTTCAAGTGTCCAGTAGCCGGCAAAGCCCACATCACCGAAGCCTGCGGTTACGTGGATGCAGATACCTAGACGGCCGATTGAGCTGCGTCCCTCGAGCATGGGGATATAGCCTTCAGTGCGGGTGTATTCTGCGGTGCGACCGAGATAGAGTTTTCCGGGCATTAGGGTGAAGCCTTCGGGAGGGATTGTGAGTCTCTGAGTTGGGTTGTCCGTGCGCATGTCGAGGGTGTCGTGAGTGTAGGTGAGGAGCTCATTGTGAAGTGAGAGGTTGTAGCTGTTGGGGTTGAGCCTTGTTTCGTCGAAAGGTTCTATTATGATTTCGCGGCCTATGTGATTCTTGATTGCCAGTCCAGAAAGTATCATTGTATGTTCTCCTTAGTGATTGTGTTGTGAGAGATTATAGCTTTGTGTGGGTGTGTGTCTATGGTGTGGGAATGGGTTTGCTGTGTGGGGGCGGGTGTGTCTACGGTGCAGGGAATGGGTTTGTTGTGGCGGGATGGTGTCTACGGTGCGGGAATGGGTTTGCTGTGTTGGGGCGGGTGTGTCTATTATGTGAGTATGGATATGTCATCTCTAACCCTCTCACTACAAATAATATCCCCCAACGTCCTAAACCTTGCCCGCTGATATAATATACAAAATTTTTACGCATGAAAGGCTAAATTCTCTCCACTATGAGCAGGAAAAAAATTCTTAACGTCAAGGAAATTAAACAGCTCCCCAAAGATTCAGACTTCACCATCAGGGGAATAGTCTCAAAGCTCACCAGACGCAAAGACCGCAACGATAACCCCTTCTGGGAAATGACCATAAGCGACTCTTCAGGAGACCTAGACGGCAAAGTCTGGGCAGCCTCCACTTGGTGGAACACTCAAGGCGGAGACAAATTCCCAATTGACCCCGACAACTGCGGCCTGAGATTTGAGGGAGCTTCCCTAGAAATTGAGGGCAAAATCGCGGAGTTCAGGGAACAATTACAGTACAACTTCAACGGCCTCTACTACCTCGACCAGACTGACTACCCGCCGAGCATGTTCACCCGACATTCCCCAGTGCCAATTGAGTCTCTCGAGGAATCATTCATTGACCTCATCGCTGAAGTGTCAGATAAGTCTTTGCGCGACTTCCTGGAGGCAGTATTCTTCAAGCACAACTTGTGGGAGAAATTCCGTGTCTGGCCCGCCGCAGTAACAATACACCACGCTTACACCGGTGGACTTCTCGAACATTCCGTGTCTGTTGCTCAGGGAGCGAGGGACATCGCCAAACACTACCAAAATAGTAAAATATTTTATCATTATGACCTCTTAATATCCGGCTCACTCCTCCACGATATTGGCAAGCTCGAAGCATACTCCATCGCACCAGCACCACAAGTTACCCGTGAAGGCAACGTCCTAGAACACATCGTAATCGGCTACAACATGTTCACGAAATTTGCGGACATTGAGGGACTCGACAAGGACATTACCCTAGCACTTGGCCACATAATTCTCAGCCATCACGGACGGAGGGAGTTCGGCTCCCCTGTCCTGCCCGCAACCCCTGAAGCCCTAATCGTGAGTGCAGCTGATGATTTGGACTTCAAGCTAAACTATTGGCAGTGTCAGATAGAGGCTCTCAACTCTCAGAGCGACTTCACCGACTATTTGCCGTTGCTTGAGCGCAGACTGTGGCGGGGGATTGACGCGAAATGAGCTACACATTGAGGCTCTCTCAGGACCACGACGGCAGAAGGCTCGACCGCACTATCCGTTCTCTGTGGAAGTGGGTAACTCTCGGAGAAATCATGAGGGCAATCCGCAAAGGTGAGGTCAGAGTCAACGGCACCCGAGTCCGTGAGGTTGGTGAACACGTTCACGCGGGGGATGAACTTTGTGTGCCTTGGCCCCTCAAGGATGACGGCAGGGTAATACCCCATTCATCTTGGGGGAAAATTCGCGTGATCCATCAGGGGCGTAACGTATTGATTCTCGACAAGCCTTCGGGAATCCTCGTACAGCCTGACGAGAAGGGAGGGGACAGCGTGATTAGCCGTGTTTGGGGTGCTGCTGGAGTCAAGACAGCCGCCGCAGTCCACAGGCTCGACAGGAACACTACGGGGGTGTTGGCGGTCGCTCTTCACGGGGACTCCTTGAGGGCACTCGAGGAATTGTTCAAGCTCAGGAGGGTCAAGAAGTTCTACCTTGCCTTAGTACTTGGCCAAGCTCCTCAAGAAATTACCATTGATGCACCCCTCCTCAAGGACAGCGGGAACAACACCGTTACCGTTTCCGACGAGGGCCAGAAAGCTATCACCAAGTGCACACGTCTTGCTGATGACGGCAAATTTTCTCTGGTGAAGCTCGAATTGCTCACGGGCAGGACACATCAGGCCCGCGTCCACATGAGCCACATCAAGCACCCAATACTAGGCGACAGGAAATACGGCGACTTCAGGACCAACCGCGCGCTTAAGACCGTATCACGTCCCCTACTTCATGCTTACGAGCTGAGTTTTCCCGAAGACATTCACGACTCACTGAGCGAAATTGCCGGTAAGACTTTCAGGGCAGATATTCCGCAAGACTTCCGGGACTTCATGGCAGAAAGAGGGATTGATTATGCTTAAGCGTCTGGCAGCAAGAATAGTTCTCGCAGTGCTTCTCTCGTGGGCGTTCTACAGCGCAATAGACTATTTCGCCCTCCACAACTGGAACAACAACGACTCCCTAATCGTGCGTGTGATTGAGGCCGGGCCGGAAAGCGTTATACCCTTCCCAGAAGGCCAAGACCAGTCCGACGCTTACGAGATGCTTGAACGTACAACAGTCCTTCAGGTCCTCTCAGACACCGCCCGCAGTGAAGAACTCCTCACCGTCAAGACCGTACGTCTCTCGGGGAGCGGCCTCGAGGTGATTGCTGGAAGGCGTTACCTTCTCGTGTGGGACATGTTCAGCGACGGAAGGGTACAGTACTCGATTGCGGACGCTTACAGGGTCTCACTGACCGCAGGAATAGTTATGCTCGTCTGCACACTCCTTATTGCTCTTACGGGGCTTCGTGGGCTTCTCGCGCTTCTCGGTCTAGGTGCGTCAATAGCCGTCCTCGTCTTCACGGTCATTCCCCTAATCGCTCAGGGCTGGAACCCCGTAATCCTCGCGTTGATTTCCGTGTTCATAATCTCAACGGTTACCGTGCTATGTGTCGTTCGGCACGTGAGATTCATGCTGGTCTCACTCTTCGGGAGTCTCGGGGGGTGCTTTTGCGGGTTCGGGTTCGGTGCTCTGATGGTCTACGTGTGGCAGCTGAACGGGCTCGCCGGTGAGGGGGGTGCGCTTCTTGCCTCGACTTTGCCGGGCCTCAACATGAAGGGGTTATTGCTCGCGTCTGTGCTGATCGGGTCAATAGGTGCGGTCCTCGACGTGGGAATATCCATCACTGCGTCAATGTCCGAATTTGTTGACTATGATGAACATATCCCGCTGGACAGGTTATTACTTGCCGGCCTCCACGTGGGAAATGAGGTGCTCGGCAGCATGATTAACACTCTGATTCTCGCATACATCGGCAGCACTCTTCCTATGGCCGTATTGATTTGCAGCGGAGGTGTTGAACTCGCGGGAGTCCTCAATGACCCGTATATCTCTCAGGAAATCGTGCAGAGCTTGGCCGGGACTCTTGGGCTTCTGTTCACGATTCCAGCAACGGCATTCAGTTTTGTGCTGCAGGAGTCGTTCAGGAGGCGCAATGATTAGGGCAGTAATAGACATCGGCAGCAACTCAATCAAGATGCGTGTTGCCAGCATAACCGGCCGGAAGGTTCGAGTGATCCGCGACGAAACAGAAGTTGTGCGACTGAGTCGCGGAATGTCTTCAACCGGCAGGCTATCGGACGAAAGCATGAGGCGTTCATGTGATTCCGTAGTGAGGATGACCCGCAAAGCCAAACGTTTGGGAGCGGAAATCTTCATTGCCGGAACTATGGCCCTCAGAACTGCGGAGAACGCCGGAGACTTCGTGAAAATGGTGCGTGAGGCTTCAGGCTGTGAGGTCCACGTGTTTTCGGGTGAGGAGGAAGCAAAATATTCGTGGCTCGGTGCGGTCGACGGATTGAGGCTTGAGGGAAATACCGTGATGTTCGATTCTGGAGGGGGCAGCACTGAGTTCGTATCGGGTTCAGGTAGTCAGGTCAAACGCCTCGTGAGCATCCCAATTGGTGCCGTGAACTTGTCGGAAAAATTCTTCAGCAACTACGAACACCCTATCAAGAAGTCCGCTTGTGATGAGGCAGTCTCTTACGTCAGGGACTTATTCACCCGCAACAATATTGCAGACTTCAGGGAGGATTTGCGGAACGTTATCGGTGTCGGCGGAGGGGTCTCGGCTATGGCTGCAGTGAAGACAGCGTGTGATTCGTTCATGCCCTCAAAGATTCACGGCCTCACACTCACGCTCAGGGACATAATTACGCAGATTCGTATCTATGCCTCACTCACCCTCAAGGAACGTGAACAGATCATCGGTCTGCCTGCCTCAAGAGCTGATGTGATTCTCGGCTCCGCATGCATAATCTTCACGGCCCTCGAACTTCTAGGGGTATCTTCGTGTACGGTCAGCATTAACGGTTTGCGTCATGGCCTGTTGATTCGTGATAATATAATGTAGAAATCAATCACACGAATCTATGAGAGGTGAGAAAACTTGCTGCTAGAGTTGATGTCTAACGGGACACTTGCAGAACTGCCTCCTGAAAATATACCTGACAGCCTGAATTTGCCTGACGAATCTTCCGTAATGCTCCTTCTGCCTCACAATAAATACTTGCTCGGAACAGGGAACAACGGCGGTAAATGGGTCTACGCAGGGTGCAGGGACGTATCTCCCCCAAAAGATGTGTACCTCTATGACGGTGAAGTCTTGTCGCTAGTCAACGACGGAGCACAGCCCACGATTCTTCCTGCGCAGACTGTGAGCGCGCTCCGAAGAAAGTTATTCATGAACACCGCACCCCCGGGACGGCACACAGCGACGGTGTTAATGCTCCGTACCTTCATGAGGGACCATCCCGTGTTCAGTTCCGACTACCTTGACGAGAAGGCTTTTTCCCGAGAAATGAAGAAGGACCCCGTGCTGTTTCGGGTGTATTGGGCGTTGAGGTTTGCGTTGTCGCGCGGGGAAATCGAGTCTGTTAGGAGGCTGAAGGCTTGGCTTAGGGTTGGGCCTGAGTTGTTCATGAAGCCCGAAAACGACTCGCGTATCTGGTTCTCTCTTGCTGACCTGCCAGACAAGGAAGCTATGGCCGAACTTGGGGAATTGTCGTTCACTGAGGTTGAGCTGAAGAGGTCTGCGGCACAGAATCTTTCTCCGATAGTGATCTACAATCCGTTATCGGGGTGGCTTGTTCTTGGCCGGATGGGGCGTGAGAACAGCACGATGTTTATTGTGTGGGCGTATCTGAATCACGAGCTTTGGCACGAACTCAGGGAGCGCAGGAAGATGACCGTACCCGAAATCGTGAATGCAGTCTGGGGAGAATATGACACACTGCAGGCCGTCAACGAACGAGCAAAATACAAGGGAGCTGATTAGGACAGCATGAACATAAATTTTTCAGGAGTAAGCAAAATATTTGAGCCGGATATAGCCGCCCTCATAGATATTAACCTGAACATAGAGCAGGGTGAATTTGTCTATGTCATAGGCCAGACCGGCAGCGGAAAATCTACACTCCTCCGATTGATTACGCGTGAACTTCTTCCTTCACGGGGGGTTGTGGCAGTCGGGGACTTTGACTTGAGACGAATGCGAAAAGTTGACATACCGTATTACCGGCGGGATGTTGGGCTTGTTGCTCAGGACTTCAAGCTGATTCCGACTCTGACGGTCTACGAGAACATTGCGTTTGTCATGGAGGCTATGTCTGTGCCGAAGCGTATCGTTGCTGACAGGACGAAGGACGTGATTAACCAAGTCGGATTGTGGAGGAGAAGGGGAATGAGGCCCGCCCAGCTCTCTGGAGGGGAACAGCAGAGGGTAGCAATTGCCCGGGCATTGGCAAATTCTCCGTCGTTGTTCATTGCCGATGAGCCTACGGGAAATCTCGACTTCAGGACTGCTACAGAGGTCATGAAGATACTTCTTGCTATCAACGCTGCGGGAGTTACTGTAGTCATGTCCACTCACAATCAGGCAATAGTGAACTCATCACGACAGAGGGTCGTGGAACTCGAGAACGGCCGCCTTGTCCGGGACGAAAGAGGAGGGAGCTATTCACGATGACCACTCTGAAATATATTCTCCGGGACACTTGGAGATTGTTATTTCACCACTGGGTGCTCGGCCTTCTCACAATGATAACCGCCGGAGTAATGCTCTGGATTCTCGGAATAACTACCCTGCTATCCATCAACATAGAGAACATACTCTCACAGCTCGAGAGTGAATTAGTTGTTCAGGCGTATCTCGTCAAGGACAACACCCTAGACGTTGAGGCAATAGCGCGGAAAATTCAGGGCCTCCCGCAGGTCTACTCAATGAAGGTATTCTCCCCTTCCGACTCACTGGCCAAGCTCCAAACCAGAATGGGTTCTCAATCCCGAGCCCTCGAGATGATCGGCGATAACCCAATCCCTTGGAACTTTGAGATTCACGTACACAGTGCCAGAGACGTTGAACCCCTCGTAGAATCCCTAAAGACTATGCCGGAAGTTGAGGACGTTGTGTATGCGGGACTTGTTGTGCGAAGAATTTCCGCCCTCTCACGAATCTCATCACGTGTCGCGTTAATCATGTTCATCTTGTCCGTAGTGATTACAGCCCTCGTGGTCTACAACACTATACATATCTCGCTGTACTCCCGCCGTGAGGAGATCGGCATAATGTATCTCGTCGGAGCAACCCGCTCATACATAGCCACACCGTTTGTGCTGCAGGGGACTCTTCTCGCCCTCTTCGGTGCCGCCGCAGCAACCGCCGGAATAATTGCCGCATACTTCCCTGGAATCGGCCTCCTTCAGGAGAATATGCCCCTCCTTCACTCAAGCCTCATCACCGACCAAACTACTATCTTGAGGTTCTGCGGACTCTTGGCGGGGTTCGGTGCGACTTTGGGTTGGGTGTGCAGCTATCTCGTCGTCGTGAGATTCATCAACTCGATAACGAAGCCGGAATGAACAGAAGAATTTTTGCCCTCGCGCTTCTGGTCCTAATGTTCGTGCCACAGATTTCTTATGCCGCAAAGCCGAGCATTGATGCCCAGATTGCCGCAGAGGAGAAAAAGCGTTCGGAGCTCACAAAGCAGATTCAGGATTACCGAGCACAGATTCGCAGGATGGGCCGGAGGGTTGAGGGACTCTTGACCAAAGTCAACACCCTTCAGCAGGACGAGAGCATGGCCCGCCAAGAACTCACGGTGTTAGAGCTTCAGAGCCAGAAGATTCAGGAAAACATTACGCTTCTCGACGCATACATCAGGGAGGAGAGCATAAAGATTCAGGAACTCTCCGCACAAATGAGAGACCGGCTGCTGGACATCTACAAATACGGCCAGTCTGGACAAATGAGGACTCTATTCGCTTCCCGCAGTGTGTTCGAGGCCGTAGAGATAGGCTACCTGTTGAAGTTGGTCAACCAGCGCGACGAGGACATACTATCACAGCTTCAGGCACGTATGCAGAACCTAGACTTGTCCCGTCAGACTATGGACGAACACCAGCTCAGACTCGCGGAGAAAACTGTAGCAGTTCAGCAGCAGCGCGAGAAGTACGAGGACAACATCAGGGAGACTAACGCGTTCATACAGTCGATACAGCGTCAGAAAGTCTTAGCGGAGAGGGCAGCGCGTGAGGCCGAAGAAGCACAGAAGGCAGCCGGACAATTGATAGCTAGTCTCCAGCAGAAGAGGAGGGCTGACTACCTCGTGGGACGCGGGAAAGGCTCAATGTTCGACTGGCCGATTCGCGGAGTGGTCTCCAGCCCCTACGGCTACAGGATTCACCCAATACTGAAGCGCAAGATTCTTCACTCAGGCATAGACATAGCTGCGTCAAACGGTGCTGCCATCAAGGCCCCTGCAGGAGGAGAATGCATCTACAACGGCTGGCTTCGTGGTTACGGCAGGGTAGTCGTTCTGGATCACGGACGCGGCTACTCGACCCTGTACGCTCACCTGTCCGCGAGCCTCGTCAAGGAAGGCCAAGTAGTCAAGCCCGGAGCAGTCATCGCCAGAGTCGGCAAGACCGGCAACGTTACCGGCTACCACCTGCACTTCGAGGTGAGGGTGTTCGGGACACCTGCGGACCCAATCAAGTACCTTAAGCGTTAAGGAGGCTCAGGACATGAGGAAAATTATTGCGGTGCTTGTGGTTCTGTGTGTGTGCGGTGCAGCTTGGCCGGCGAACATCGACAGGCAGATTAAGACCCAGCAGCAGACCCAGAGCGACATGAAGAAGAAGATTGCCAAGTACAACGAGATTGCCCGCCAGAAGTCCAAGCAGTCGAAAACTCTGCTCACTCAGTTATCCCGTCTCAGGCAGAGCGCGAGTGATTCGGGTGCACGGATAGATGACCTAGAGCGCGACAATGCCCGCCTCAGCCTCACAGTAACGGAGCTCAACAAGGACATTGCCCGAGTGAATGAGTCAATCGCCAAGATAGTTGCTGTGCTCAAGACGAGATTAGTGGACCTCTACAAGTTCACTCCCGACGAGAACAGTTTTAGCGTGATTCTGAGTTCTGGAGGCCCTCACGAGGCGGTGAACACTGCGTACTTATTGCGGAGGTTTGCACGTCAGGATATTGCGATGTTGAGGCAGCTCACGGACTATGAACATACTCTCTCTGAGGCCGTCAAGAAGCTCGAGGCCAGCAAGGCGCAAATAGCTTCCCAGACCGACGAGCTCAGGAGGAAGCGTGCGGAGTTCGATTCGGCGGTCCAGAAGACAGACACCCTTTTACGCAGCGTCCAGACCGAACAGAAGAAGGCAGAGTCTGCGGCTCGTGAACTTCAGGTGGCCCAGCGTGCAGTCGGGAGCAAGATTAACGCTCTGATGTCCCAGAAGAAGAAGGCTCAAGCCAAGAAGGCACAGACTCCCGTAGGCGGTTCACGTGCGGCGGTCCCGGCCAAGTCCGCCGCGACAGCTTCAGGCCCAAAGAGTCTCTCTTGGCCTCTCAGGGGTACGGTAGTCATGCAGTACGGCTCACGAGTTCACCCGACGTTCAAGACTAAGATCTTCAACTCAGGAATAGACATCAAGGCCCCTTCAGGTACAGCGGTGAGGGCAGCCGGTCCGGGGGAAGTCCTCTATCAGGGGTGGCTAAAGGGGTTTGGCCAAGTCGTGATAATCGATCATGGCGGGGACCTGTCGACGGTCTACGCTCACTTGGGCGGGGCAAATGTCCGTGAGGGTGCGAGGGTCCAGACTGGCACGGTCATCGGCAGAGTCGGCAACACAGGCGCAAATTCCGAATACGGCCTGCACTTCGAGGTCAGGAAGAACGGAAGCGCAGTGAACCCTATGGGCTGGCTTAGGTAAAAATTTCCGTGAATGCTGTATAATTCTACTGATTCTCACAAGGCAGGTGCAAAAGTGTTGAACACTTCAAGGAAGAATAGGCTATATATATTATTGACCATAGTTTTGGCAGTGCTCGGCTTCATGTATGGTTTCGGCAGCTTGGGCACAAGTGCAACAGCTCCGGCAGCGGACTTTTCTGAGGCGGACTTCGCGAGAATATCACCGTTCAGCGTCCGTTCATTGTGGTTGCTGCGACAAATCCGCTACATAATCGAGAGCTACCAGGTCGACGCGGAAGAGAAGCCCGTTGATGAGGAGAAGCTCTTACACGGGGCCGCTAAGGGAATGGTTGAGGCTTGGGAGGACCCTTATACGAGGTTCGTAACTCCCTCGCGACTCAAGGACGAAGAGATAGACCTTGAGGGCAAATACGGCGGGTTAGGTATGTACATAGGCGACAGGGACGGGCAGATTCTCGTGATAAGTCCTATGGAGGACTCTCCGGCAGAACGCGCGGGCCTCAAGCCTAAGGACCAAATCGTGAAGGTTGATAACGAAGTCGTAATCGGCTGGACTTCTGATAGGGTAGTTCAGAAGCTCAGGGGCGAACCCAACACAAAGGTTACGATTTGGGTGCGCCGTGAAGGTGAAGATGAGCTGCTAAGTTTCGAGATTACCCGCGAGATTATCCAGCTGAAGAGCGTACGTTACGAGATGCTTTCTGACGACATAGGCTATATCCGTCTCTCACAGTTCAAGCACAGCACGAGGGACGAGGCCAGAAGCGCAATGAGGGACATGTTGCGGAAGGGAGCTCGGGCGTTCATCCTTGACCTTCGGAACAACGGGGGCGGGCTGCTTGATGCCAGCGTAAAAATCGTGAGCATGTTCGTCCGGGACGGCCTCGTGGTAGAGACTAAGGGCAGGGCAGACCGCGCAAACGAGAGGTATTACGTCGAGAAGTCCCAGTACCTCACGAATTTACCGATGGTTGTGCTGATTAACGGAGGGAGTGCCAGTGCTAGCGAAATAGTTGCCGGAGCCCTCAACGACAGGGGCAGGGCCAAGCTGATCGGCGAGAAGAGTTTCGGCAAGGGCAGCGTACAAACCCTGTTCCCATTGACTGACGGGAGCGGAATCTACGTAACGATAGCCAGATACTACACACCGTCGGGCAAAGTCATAGACCATGTTGGGCTCTCACCAGATATTGAGGTCAAGGGAGAACCCAACAAGGACAAAGCGAAAGATGAGCAGTTGCAGCGCGCCATTACTGAAGTGAAGAAGTCCATGCGTTCAGTGGCGGGCAGGAAATAACACAAATTTTTATGAGGAGATGCAGAAATTTTGACTGCGAAGAAAAACGTTGATTTACTAGTCGGAGCTCAGTGGGGCGACGAGGGAAAAGGTAAAGTAGTCGACATGCTCGGCTCAGATGTTGATGTGTTCGTGCGCTTTCAGGGAGGTGCGAACGCCGGCCACACGGTCATTGCTGACGGACAGAAAGTAGTGTTTCACCTCCTGCCTTCGGGGATGCTCTACACTGGCAAGCTCTGCATTCTTGGGAACGGCCTGGTTCTTGACCCTGAACAGTTCCTCAACGAGACCAACGAATTATTCTCGCGCGGACAGGACAGGGCAAGGTTAGCGGTGAGTCCACACGCTCACGTAGTCATGCCTTACCACAAGATGTTGGACAAGCTGCAGGAGGAAGCCCGCGGCAAGGGACGCAAGATCGGCACAACTGGACGCGGAATCGGGCCGTGCTACGTCGACAAGTATTCTCGTTCGGGCTTGAGGGTTGAGGACCTGATTAACCCCGACGTTCTGCGTGAGAGACTGACATATATTCTTGAGGAGAAGAACCAGATTTTCACGCGCCTCTACAATCACAACCCGTTAGCGTTCGACGAAATCTACGAGCCCGCGAAAAAGTGGGGAGAAGCCTTAGCACCCTACGTTGACGACACCCGCGCGCTCCTCCGCAAGGCCGCAGACGAGGGCAAACACATTCTGCTTGAGGGAGCACAGGCGGCACTGCTCGACATCGACCACGGGACTTACCCCTACGTAACGAGTTCGTCGACTTCGGCGGCTGGAGCGTTCACAGGCACAGGGTTAGCACCTCATGACCTGACGCGCGTTATCGCTGTGGTGAAGGCATATACGACGAGAGTCGGAGAGGGTCCGTTCCCGACAGAAGATTTTGGTGCTGACGGCGAGAAGCTCAGGGCAAACGGCGGGGAGTTCGGAGCGACTACGGGACGGCCGAGACGCTGCGGGTGGCTTGACGTTCCTGCGCTGAAGTACTCGATGGAGCTTAACGGTGCTGACGTTATCGCATTAACCAAGCTCGACGTTCTTACGGGAATGGGAGATATTAAGGTCTGCACTGCCTACGAGCTCGACGGCAAGAGAATCACAGCTTGGCCGACGGACACACGGACCCTCAGCGAGATTAAGCCGGTCTACGAGATGCTGCCGGGCTGGAACGACGACATCACCAACTGCAAGACATTCGAGGAACTTCCGGCCAACGCTCAAAGTTACGTGAAGTACATAGAGCAGACCCTGAACGTACCCGTTGCGCTAATCGGTGTTGGAGCGGACAGGAACCAGACAATCAATAGAGGAATGTAGCCTTTGTACCTGCCGGAGATCGATTTTCTGACGTTCAACGATATTCCTGACATTCTGAGGCTGAATGCTTCTGCGGAGTACTCTTGGCCTGAGGAAGTGATACGTTCGGACTTGAGGCAGGACTCCGGCAACGAAGCGACGTATATAGGGGCTTTCGCGACAACTGCGGAGGCTCCTCTTTTGGGTTACGCAGTTCTTGGCCGTGAAAAGCGCATGGGTCTCTTGATGTGGCTGCTTGTGGACAAGAATTTTCAGCGTCGCGGGATTGGGACACAATTATTGCTGGCGGTGAGTGATTGTGCTGTGTACATGAACTTCCGGCGTATTCAGCTCAGGGTGAGGAAGTCCAACACAGGAGCTATTGCGCTGTACTCGTCAATGTCATTCAGGCGTGAGAGGGTGCGTGAGGGGTTCTACTCGAACGGTGAGGACGCTGTGGTGATGAGTGCGAGTCTGCCTCTGAGGACGTGATGAGGGTGTATCTTCCGTTCCCTGACGGTTCATCGATATCGTTTGACGGTGAGGCGTTCACTGTGCACAAGAGGCCGGCGGACATTGACGCGGTTGACCGTGAGGACTATGGGAAACCTAGCAGGGCGGAGACGGCGTGGAATTTCCGTTGGGAGGAAGTAGTTCGTGCACTTGAGGGGGCGTATAAGCGTCAGGAGGAGAAGGTGAAACAGGCCCGCACGAAACAGATATACGGGCCCTAAGAGGCTAGACGATATATTTATTCAGGACGGGAAGCTTATTCAGGAGTGCCGAGACGGTGAGCGATATGACAAACACGACGACAGCGGTTGAGGGGATGCCCAAGATGGGATTAATCACCAAGAGACGCGAATATCTCACGACGGCATTCAGCACAGCAACATGAACCAAGTACACCCCGAAGCTGTAACGTGATAACAGACGGATAATTCTTGCACCATCCGACGCAAAATGTCTCATGAAGAACACGAAGACCGCAACGCTCTCAAGTAATACATTGACCGAAATTCTGTCGCTCGGAGAAATTACAGAAGCACATAACCCCGCAAGACCTAACGCATAGATTACACGCTCAAGAGTCCTGGACATAGTGATCTTGCTCATGACGTACCCCAGCAGAAAATATCCCGCATACCCCATCACAAAGAACATGCCGAACCCATCGCTAAACTTCTCTAGGAGCCTCCCGTAACGTTCGGAGAAATGCATCACGATACCTGAAGTCTGAGGCAGAATGAACGCGAATATCAACGACAGCACAAGAAAATATCCCGTCAGTTTCCCGGAGGCCGCAATAACCTTCATGAACGGAGTAATCATGTACAGACCCGTTATCATCGGCCGGAACCATAAGTGATAGTTGCCGGTGATGAAGAGTTCCGTCGTCCTGAATGAGGCACCCTCCTTGACGTAACTTCTCAGAGCGTACACAGAAGACCAGAACACAAATGCCGTGAATATCCTGAAAATATATTTGCCGTAAAGTTTCCTCATGGAAATATCACGCCTTAGAAACAATGACCCGCTTATCATCACGAACACAGGAACAGCCTCCCAAGTTAATGCGTTATAGACGTTGAACGCAATATGATACTCATCCTTCACACTTGCGCCCCAATCCTGCGCCATAACATGAGTAAATATTACCGCAAGGCTCAAAGCCGCCCGCAAAAAGTCAAAATAGTGCTCTCTGCTCTCTGCTCTCTGCTCTCTGC
>JAFPZI010000205.1 GCA_017417365.1 Synergistaceae bacterium | reverse complement strand
TTCTGTGCGTCGGAAGGTGTTACGTTCGACGAGGTCAGGCCATCAGGAAGCCCAGTAATCTTAATGGTAGTTCCCGGAACTCCTGCCCAGATTACGAAGCCGTTCGTGGTGTTCCAAGCACCCTTTGTCCTCTCTGAGACCTTCGCGTTAATCGGCTTGGCATATGCTGTGGCCACAGTCTGGCTCGCACTCAGCGTTACCGTGTCCTTGAACGCATCGGCACTCAGGAATATCGGCTTGACAGTCTTGACCTTGAGGTCGAATGTCTTCACGGCTTTTACGGCTGTACCTGTCGTTGAGGCAGTCTTCAGATTATCGTAGTTGGCATCCGCATAGCTCACCGCATAAACCGTTACCTTGTACGTAGCGTCCTTGCTTTCGGCCTTGAACGGTACCGCGTCGTTGGAGATTGTTCCGGTGATAGTCCCGTCAGCACTATTGATTGTGAATCCTACCGGCAGTCCGGTGAAACTGGTCTTGGACGAAACGTTTTCAGCATACCACCTGAGCGGGTGATCCTTGTCGCCGCCCTTGCCCGCGAGCTTTGCGGTGTAGGCCTTGCCGTAAGTAGCATCACCGAGCTTTGTTGTAGTGATGTCGGGTGAGTCAAGAATCGTCAGGGTGAATTTCTTGCTGACCTTCTTTAGGTCGTTCTCGGCGTTGACGGTTAAGCTCATCTTTCCGGCCTTCGTGGGAGTTCCCGTGATACTCAGCGCGGGGGTGGTGTTTGCCCCTGTGTGCTCTGAGGCTCCCTTCGCTGTCGTAACGTTAGCGTCAAGGCTCCCGTAGGTCTGTGCGTAGGTCAGTCCGTCATACAGCCCCGAAGCCGTCATGGTTATCGGGAGGGTTCCCTTGCCGGCCTGAATCGTGATTGCGTTGGTGGTGGGCAGTGCTCTTCCCACAACTCCAACTCCCTTGTTCATGGGTGCAGTTCCCGTGCTGGGCATGAACGTTGCGCCCAAGTCCTCAGCTGTCGGTGAGGTGATTGACGGCTCGACTCCCTTAATCTTCAGGGTGTACTCCTTCTCGACGGTGTTGCTCTCGTTCGTGGCCTTGAACTTAATCTTAATGCCTGACTTCGAGGCCCTGATGATCTTTCCGTCATTCGCAGTCAGAGTCGCTACCGTCAGAGTACCCTTCAGAGTACCCTTCGTGATTGTCGCTGTCTTGGCCGCGTCTGTGAATGCTGTTGTGCCGTTGTTGACGACAAGATTATACTTCGCCAGCTCAGCAATCGTCGGCGACACAAGCTCAATCGTCCACGCAGCGTCAGACGAATCCACAGTAACCTCTACCGTAGCACTGTACGTACTTCCCGCCGTGCCGTCCGCGAGACTCTTCGTCGTGAACACGGGCTTCTTGGTTACCCCAGCACCGAACGCCGAAGCCCCAAGCGCAAGAATTATCCCCATAATCAGGACAATTCCCCAAATACGCTTCTTCATGTTAGTTAAACCTCCTTGTAAGTTAATTGGTAAATCCATTCCTTGAACACCACGTAATTCGCTGGTGTCCCGCCCCATTTGCGCGCATGTTTGGTCTACATGCCTCACCTCCAAGAGTGATTCTCTGTAATACTGCATTAACACTCATGAACTCCTCAGCTTTTCCCCCTCCTTGAGGAAGCCGCCGCCTCATTCAGGAATGTCTGCTATCAATGCGTCCTTGCCTGATATTCAGTTGTCAATTAACTTGCTGCCTTATTTGTTGACCGCACAGGGGGTTGAAGGATGCTGCATTTTCCCTGTGCTGATCAAACTCCAAATATTACCCGAATCTTTTCAGCCTGATTCTGCTCTCTCAGGCGTGGCATCCCCGGCTTACGTGTGGCCTACACGGGCGCAGGGACGGCGGATTCTCGCAAAGCACGCAGGAAGATTCCCCGTGCACCGTTGTAATCACGGTCTAGTGTTACTCCCTTGTTCCGTATGACTCTGCCAGGCTCCGTGATTTCGCCGTTCCATGAGCAGGTCTGTGATGTCCATTCCTCATTTTGGGCGATAATCGTTGTGCCGTACTCTTTGGCCTTCGCTCTCAGGAACTCCTGAAACCCTGAGTGAGTCTCCCCCAGAATTTCCCTCATTGACGGCGAGGTGAACATTTCCGCGAAATCTGCCCTGAGTTCCGGCAGTGCGATAACGTCAAAGTTCCTCACCAAGAACAGTGCGGTTTTGTGCTGCAGTTCCTCTGCTAGATTCCTGATCCTCCAGCGGAGCCTGTCTGCGGCTTTCTTCATCTTGTAGCGCTGTCTGTGGTTCACGCTTGGCATTCTGGCCTTGAGGTCGTCTAGGTATGAACACAAACTGTAGATTCTGGAGAAAGCTCCCTTGCCGATTTTCCCGCACGAGTCCAGACTGTAGAACGTCATGAAGCTCCTGACTCCCGGGTCAACTGATGCAGTCTTTCCGGCCCTTTCCGGGAAGACCTGAACGCTGACCGGCACGCTGACAAACCATCTTCCGCAGTCAAGAATTATCCTGCAGTCGCCTTCAGGTTCGGGCCAATCTTCTGCGTAGTCCATTCTCCCCAAGAATCTGGAGTAGACTCCGCGCTTTGTTGCCGATGCCTTCGGGACAAAGACAGTCTGTTTTGCGTCTCTTCTGGCTCTGAATCTGGCTGTGGTGTTGTTCTTGGCCGTGAGTCTGTAGTTTATGCAGGCATCACGGATTGCTACGGCCTTAATCTGGTATGGGACGTTCTCCGTCCAGGCCGGCAGTTCATTGAGCAGCCAGCGTTTGATTGCGAGCCAGTCCGCTTCGCTGCCGCTGTTGATGTGTTCAAGCGTCTTGTTGTACACGTATCTAGCTGTCCTCATCCATAGGGTCAGGATTTCGCGCTGTGCCTTGTCGGGGTAGATTCGGATCTTTCTCGACCTGAGAGCCTGAGTCCCTGATTGGGGAGTATTTCTGTTGTTGTGGTGTGAACTGTAGGGCAGTGAATAAGTCTGCGAGTCAAACCACGTATCACTAAGGGCGTTGACACCCTCGAGATTCGCGGAAGAGTCATGCATATTATCTAGAACCTTCTCAGCTGGCAGCCACAAGAACGGTGATAATACTTCACAGCGTTTGTCCCAGTAACCTTTGTGTTCATCGAGTGTGGAGTGAGATTTCTTCATGAGCTCACTGCACCTCCTGAACGCGAGGGACTGCGGAAAACTTTGTGTACTGAATTTGGCTTGGAATAATTTTGCGGCAAACTGCGGAAACTATTCCGACGACGAAATTATCTCTTCTGCCGGAATTTTGAACATAAGTCTGCTCTGCTCTGCTCTGCTCTGCTCT
>JAFPZI010000204.1 GCA_017417365.1 Synergistaceae bacterium | reverse complement strand
TATACCGCAAGGGCTATTTCGTTCAGGAGTTCAACCAGGACGACTGGCAGAAGGAAAAACCCGTAGTCTGGGACCCCGCCAAAGAATTAACGCTCTTACCCAACAAGGTAACCGTAACGATTCAGGGCCGCGAGATTCAGATAGGCGTGTGGGTCTACGAGTGCATAGGCGCGACCGGCTACCCCCTGCCGATATACTTCCTTGATACCGACTTCGAGCCCAACCACCCCGACGACAGAAAATTATGCTGGTACCTTTACGGCGGAGACAACAGGTACAGACTTTGCCAGGAGTTCATTCTGGGAGTCGGCGGCTTGAGAATGCTCCGTGATTTGGGCTACATGAACATTGACACCTTCCACCTTAACGAGGGCCACGCGGGATTCCTCACGCTCGAACTCATGCGCGAACTCGGCTACTATGACCCCGACAAGATCCGTGAACAGGTTGTATTCACCACTCACACACCAGTCCCCGCAGGACATGACTACTTTGAGTACGGCATGATTGATGACGTTTTCCCTGCAGATGCTAAGGACACTATCCACAAGATGATTCCCGACAAGCCCGGAGTATCAATGACAGAACTTGGCCTACGCTACAGCAGGTACGTCAACGGAGTCGCCAAGAAGCACGCCGAAGTCAGCAACGCAATGTTCAAGATGGAGACGGTAGACTGGGTAACTAACGGCATTCACCCAACAACGTGGATTAGCTCAGGGATGCGCAAAATCTACAACAAGCACATTCCCGGCTGGGAGCTCGACCCCGGAAGGCTTGTGCAGGCCCTCACGATTCCTAAGGACGAACTTTGGGCAGCTCATCAGGCCTCAAAGCTCAGGCTCTTTGCGCGCATTATGGAGACGAGCGGAATCCAGCTTGACCCGGACGTACTGACGCTCGGGTTCGCGAGAAGGGCAGCCACCTACAAGAGAGCTGACTTGTTGCTGACGAACATTGACCGCCTCAAGAAGATAGCTGGAGGCAAGAAAGTACAGTTCATCTTTGCCGGAAAGTCCCACCCTCACGACGACGGAGGAAAGAGGCTCCTGCAGAAGATCCGCAAGGCCGCGAAGACCCTCAAGGACGACATCACTATAGTCTTCATGGACAATTACAACATGGAGATTGCTTCACTCCTGACTCAGGGCGTGGACGTCTGGCTGAACACCCCAGTTAGGCCGAGAGAAGCCAGCGGTACATCAGGGATGAAGTGCGCGATGAACGGCATAATGAATTTCTCAGTGCTCGACGGCTGGTGGATTGAGGGATGGATTGAGGACGTTACCGGCTGGTCAATCGGCCCCGCCCCAACGGAGACAGAGGCAGATGCCCATTACGACGAGAACCTCGACGCTATTGACCTCTACGACAAGCTGGAGAAGAAAGTTATCCCCACGTACTACGAGAACCACGACAAGTGGGTAGACATGATGAGACACACAATAGCCCTTGATGCAAGTTTCTTCAACACCCACAGGGTAGTCCGGGAATATGCAGCTAAGGCCTACTCAATCGACTTCAGGGGCATGTAAGCAAATTTCTGAAGTGAAAGGAATAATCTAGTAACGATGACGAAAAGCGGTAGTGCTGTAAAAGTATTGTTCGTAACAACGGAGCTGGCTCCCTTCTCGAAAGTCGGTGGGCTCGGCGATGTTGCAGGTTCATTGCCCAAGGCGTTGCGTCAGGCAGGCGTGGATGTCCGCGTAGTAACTCCTGCATGGCCCGGAGTCCTCGAGAGTGTTGCGGCTTCCGGCGTGAAGACTACTACGGTGAAGACAAAAGTTTACGCGGCTTATGACTGGCGCATACACTCGGCAAATGTTATCAAGGCCGTAGTTGACGGAGTAACAACGTACTTCCTTCAGGCTGAGGACTATTCCGGCAGCCAATACCCCGCACAGCTCAACTTCTGGACCGCCTCACCGTTTGCTGTGTTCTGCATGCAGGCACTCGAGCTTAAGGACGCTATTGACTGGGAACCCGACATATACCACTGCCACGACTGGACGAGCGCGTTTCTGCCTTGTGCATTAGCCTGGCACAGACACTACCGGCAGACCGGCGGAAAGAGCATAATGACTCTTCACAACGTGGCCTATCAGGGAATCTTTGAGCCTTCACCGTTCCTCGAGGCTTCCGGGCTTGAGCCTTGGAGCTTTAGTTCTTCAACGATGGAGTTCTACGGGCAGGTCAACCTTCTTAAGGGCGGGATTGTCGCGGCTACTGCTGTGAGCACGGTATCACCCACTTATGCCGGAGAGATTCAGACCTACGAGTCCACTCGTGAGCTGTCCGGGATTCTCTATCAGCAGAGGAGCAAGCTCAGGGGGATTCTGAACGGTATAGACACCAAGTTTTGGGACCCCGCCGGAGACAAAGCCATTCCTGCCAAGTACAGCATGAAGGACCTTCGGGGAAAAGCCGCCTGCAAGAAGGAACTGTTACAGCGCGCAGGGTTTGACCCCAACACGGAAGCTCCAGTGATTGTGGCAGTCAGTCGCCTCGTTGAACAGAAGGGGTTCGATATGGTGTTCAACGCCGCCCGCCAGATAGCCGAGACGGGAGCAAAGTTATTGATTCTTGGCTCCGGCAACGACTGGATAGAGAATGGCATAATGCAGGCAGCCGAAGAGAATCCCCAGAGCATAAAACTCTTCAGGGGCTACGATGAGCCTTTGTCCCACCTGATGTATGCTGGCGGAGATATTTTCCTGATGCCGTCAGTGTTTGAGCCTTGCGGACTCTCGCAGATGATCTCAATGCGTTACGGAACTGTTCCCGTTGTTCGTGAGGTCGGAGGACTCAGGGACACAGTGTTTGACGTGGACAGGCCCGAGGGCGGAAACGGCTTCACGTTCCAGACATGCGACGTTGACGGGATGATGTGGGCGTTGAGGCGTGCAGTTGACCGCTACAACAACAACAAAGCTGCGTGGAAGGAAATCATGCTCGAGGGAATGCGAGAGGACTTCACGTGGGACAGGTCAGCGGGTCTGTATAAGGACATGTACGAGGACCTGATGCAGTAAGGGAAGAATTATGCCCCTTGTGAGTTCTGCAGGGGGCGTTGTTATACATAAAGGAGGCTAGTAATATCATGTACACAGGCAAACACGGAAGAGTGTTAGGAATCGTACTCGCCGGCGGAAAAGGCGAACGTTTGATGCCCCTCACGAAATACCGCGCGAAACCTGCCGTATACTTCGCAGCAAAGTACCGTATCATTGATTTCGCCCTCTCTAACCTCATTAACAGCGGCATTTACTCAGTCTATGTGCTCACGCAGTTCAAGAGCCAGTCCCTCAACGAACATATTGAGCGTGGCTGGCAGTTCGGCGGAGCTATGAGGGGCCGGGACTTCTTCGTAACGACGATTCCGGCTCAGATGTGGAGCGGTGAACACTGGTTCCAGGGCACAGCTGATGCAGTCTATCAGGCCAAGCACATGATCACGCGATTCAGGGCGGACAGGGTGTGTATCTTTGCGGCCGACCACATCTACAAGATGGACGTTGACCAGATGATAGGCTACCACATGGCACAGCACGCCGACGTAACGATAGCGGCTAACGTTGTCCCGGTGGAGGAAGCTACGGAGTTCGGGTGCATCAAGACGGACAAGAACGGGCGGATTATCGAGTTCCAGGAGAAACCCAAGAACCCGCCTGAGATTCCGGGCCGTCCGGGGTTCTCGTATGTGTCGATGGGAAATTACGTGTTTGAGCGCAAAGTTCTCGAGGACGCTCTCGACGACGACGCTATGAAGGAAGAGACCCACCACGATTTCGGCAAGGACATAATCCCCGACCTTGTTGCTCACGGAATGAAGGTGTGTGCTTATGACTTCTCAACGAACATGCTGCCTCACCCTTCAGCCGAGACCGAACTTATTCACCAGTGGAGGACGGACAAGCCCTATTGGCGCGACGTAGGGACGCTGTTTGCTTACTGGAAGGCTCACATGGAGCTCATCGGGCACGAGTCAGAAATGACGCTCTACAACCCAATGTGGCCGATCAGGACGGTATCTTATGGAGATCCCCCTTCGTACTGCTATCCTGACAGCGGGCACCCTGCGAACATCGATAGGGTTATGTTGTCAGAGGGAAGCAGGATTTTCGGAGCGGACGTGTCGAACTCAGTTCTTGCGCGCAACTGTCTGATTCAGGCGGGAAGCGTTGTTCAGGAGAGCATCATCGGGCATGATGTCGTAATCGGGAGGAACTGCCGCATAAAGAGGGCAATTATCGACGGGCATAACATTATCCCTGACGGTACGGTCATCGGTGAGGACCCTGAACTTGACGCGAAGAACTACTACGTTGACCCGAAGTCGGGAATCGTTGTAGCTGGAGTGCCTAAGGAGCTTTACTTGTCTGGCAGTGATCGCGAAGAGGTCGGCCAGAGCTGGGACACTATGGGCTAAGACAATAGCACTGCCCCCGGTGAAACACAGCCGGGGGGGTTTATTATTTGCATATATACTTGCTGAAGAACTCGTTGATAAGAATTACTCCTGTAAGGTAAAGTACTATAGGTCTTTCGTCCGTAGCTTTCTTCCCTACATGAAAAGTTGATACTGACGAGAAGTGAGCTGCCTCCGAGAATAACGCTTTCATTTCCCACAGAGGGTCTTTGTTTACAGCCTCATATTTTGTTATCATCCTGAGAAATTTTGTGTGTATCTCGTCATAAATATGGACTGAAAATTTATTGGTCAATTCATATTCAGCAATAGGAGTCTTTCCGTCCCACGACAGCTTCAGCCTGAATTGGTCTGAATGAATGAAATCGTATTTCCCGTGAAATGAGTGCCACAATTTCCCCATGTCATAATATAAATCAGAGCCGTATAATTCTCCGCGCGGGTCAACCAGCATAAACCCCTTGTCATTCTCGCTGTACACCAATATATTCTGGAAATGAAGGTCTCCGTGTATCATAATGAGTTCAGCAGGGTTAAGAGTCTTTATGAGTTCATCCATGCCTGCAAGCCTTGTGAACAGCTCGTGAATATTCGTATATTCCTTTCCGTTGATAATTAAGCGTTCGGCCTGAATAATTTTCCTGAGCGCAATAGATTTTTCTGATACTTCTGGCAGCCTGTCCAGCACACGTATTATATGCTTATTCATTGTCCAGTCTTTCGGAGCGTCGGATATTCTGCGCGAATAGACCTTCTCGAACATCCAATCAAGAAGTTTTTCTAGGAACGACACAGCAGAGTCAGCGTCAAAGTGTCCGTCAAAAATATATTCCCTGAGATTTCTGCTGCCGTAGTAGGGAACGTCAAAGAAAACTTTTCTGTTCTCAGTGTCGCAGGCCAAAACTTCGGAGAAATACGGCTTCAATTCTTCCGGCAGGTTCAGCAGCCAATTAATTTCGTTGATGAGCTTCTGTCGTCCTGGACCGTCATCTTCTTTCTTGACCACGAGCCTGTAATTAAGCTTTGAGTATGATCCGCCGATCAGCTCATCTGAATGCCCTCCGTTGAGTTTCCCATAAAGGAGGTCATCATAGTCGATATATGATATTTCTGCAGTGTTCAGCAAGGGATTAATTGCTTCCGACAGGCTCATAGGATGAATTACGGTACTGCGCAGACGATTCACAGCTTCACGGGACAGCCGTGCTATTCCGGCAAAGGACACCCACGGGAAAGTTGCCATCTCTGAATCTGAGGCCGCTGAAACTTTATCCCCCTCAAGCCGCAGAGTCTTGCTGACACTATCCGGGTCAGTTAAGTAACGTACAACGAGGACGTTTTTCTGTCTGTACCTTCTTAAGCGGCTAAGTATGGCTATGTCAAAAACTTGATTCCCCTCAAGAATCAGAACGTCGTCGCTGAAGAAGTCTGAGTCAAATATTCCCGCAGGAAGAATTTCGCTTTTGTCTGTGAAAATCTTTCTGCAAGGTATTCTTTCTGTACGAGCTTTGACGTTCTCAAGTTCCCATATTCCGCATGAACAAAACAAGGCGCATATTTCATCGTCAGAGATCCCGTTTACGTTCAGGAGGCTTATCTGACGCTCAATAACAGTCATACGGTTGAACAACGGCAGATAGCACGAAGGGAGGATCTCGCCGCCGCAGAAGTGAATATTCCCAGTATTCGCAAGAATCAGAGCCTTCATGACCGAATAACCTCCAAGATTAGCGAGTCTGCATATTCCTTGCTGAATTTCCCGGAATGCACTTTATCTATCCGGCTGAGTATCGTTTCTATATTGTCAAGGCTTAAGTTCTTTGCGGTGAGGTATTCAGAGTATGACCTGTGTACCTTATGCCTGGCCGACAGGAAGTATGCCGGAGAATATCCCCACGAGAAAAATTTTCTGAGAGGCGCAATATTATCCTGAATCAGCTGCAGAATATTCATGACGTTGTAATTTTTCCCGTAATTATCATTGAGCCATGACGAAATTAACTCTGTACATAGATTACCCGGAGCACGTCCTATGCCCATCAGCGAGGCATCAACTGCAATGTTTCTGCGTCCGTTCATTCTGTCCGCGAAATACTGAGCGAGGGATAGAGCAAGCGAGAAATTTTCATGCGTATGAAGTCCCAGCGTTATATCAGGGTCGAGCATAGAATTATACCTGTAAAGTATATTTTCCAAGCTGTCTCTCATGAGAACGCCGAAAGTATCTACTATTGTCATAATGTAAGGCTTGATCTTGCAGGCATATTCGGCGGCCCTGTTGAGTTCACTCTCAGAACAGCCGGGAGTGTTTATCAGGTTAAGAGTAAATTTATACCCGCGTGCTGAAATCTCCTTTGCGAATCTCACAGCCTCATCAAGATAATCACTGTAGAATGCAATGCGTATGAGTCTTATTTTCCCGGTACACTCTGAAAGCTGGCTTATGTCGTATTCGTCAGCCCTTGCCATCAAAGCATATTCTGTCCCTGAGTTTTCGGGTAGGCCCTTAAGAATTTCTAGGGCGTACTCTATGCGTGGGTAATAGGCAGCGTCGGGAGAGTAGTCAATATTCCTCAGGAAGCCGAGTTCTACAATATCAAGGCCTGAATCTGCCAGACCTCCTGCGATATTCATGATGCATTTCTGCCCGAAATTCCCTGAGTTCACATGTGCGCCGTCTCTGAGCGTGCAGTCAAGAAGCTGAATCATGTCCGGCCTCATTCACCATTAGTGTTCTTACGTATTCCAGATCCTTTGGTGTGTCGACTGAAAGGCTCCTGCATTTCACTTCTACCATTTTTACCCTTACTCCATTGATTATGAATCTGAGCAGGTCGCAGTCTTCTATTTTTTCGAGCCTGCTTCTTGGAGCATTATTGAAGATTTCTAAAGCCCTTCTCGAAAACACTCCTATACCAACAAACTTCATGTAGTCGAAATCCAGGCTTCCTTTAGGGTAAGGGATGATACTTCGTGTCGCGTACAGCAAAAATCCATCATCGTCAACAGCAACCTTTATATTTGACGGGTCAATAATTTCCGATGCAGATTCAACTTTTGTCATGGCGTTTACGGCCTCTGCTCCAGACTTCTCCGCTTCAAGAGCTGCACCATTGACGGCATGAATATCTATCAGCGGCTCATCTCCGCTTATGAACTCGTAGTAATCTGCGTCAATATGCTGTGAAACTTCATATATTCTTGATGTGGGTGTGTCATGTTCAGAAGAGGTCATGATATAATTCATGCCAAAAATCCTGCACATTTCCGAGACTCTATCTTCAACAACAGCGCCTACAAGACCATCAAGGGCAGAAGCTCTCTGTGCGCGTTCGTATACATGACGCAGCATAGGCTTACCAAGAATATCGGCGAGGGGTTTTCCAGAAAGCCTTGTTGAATTATAACGTGAGGGTATAACTCCCAAAATACGCAAAATGTTCACGCTCCTCTATGTGATGTGATAAAAAAGTTTGCGTCAAGGCTTATACAGCAACTGCTCGACGCAACAACTCAAGCATACAATCAATAATAATCATATCTTCCTTATGCTATAATTAACTTAAGGACAAGATACAATATCTCCGTATATTTATACGGCAAGGTTGATGTTTAATATCTTAATTGCGAAATATATTATAGCATAATATTTTCTTGTCCTAGTTTTTCTGTGCCATCTAGTAATCATAATTATCACCCAATAAGTATAGTAGAATATAGGCATCTTTGAGGAATGCTATAGTTTTTGTGAGGAGTAATATTTTGCCGTTGCTGCAGGAAATCGAGAAGTTCACTAGGAAATTCCTATACTACACGCCATACTACAACAGAAATTTTCCCATCAACCCGCAGGAGCCGGAAATCTACAACAAACGCGGTGAGAGAATGCGGGTGTTCTTCATCGCTGACCGGGAACTCTGCCACAACCCTTACGGACATTACGGGCCCGGACTGCCGGAATATATTTTGTGGGACAGGTACAATTTCGGCCTCAAGACACATTTCTACAGCCACTATGAAGCGTTTAACCTTGTGGGCAATCCTGATAAGAGATATGCCATGCTCATAGAGTCCCGAGCGATTAAGCCCAAGACCTATGGGAAGTTCATCCGCGAGAAGAGCTATATCGAGAATGAATTTGACCTGGTCTTCACGTATGACGCTGAGATTCTGGAGACGTTCAAGAACGCTAGGTTTGTCCCGTTCTGCGCGGGGTATTGGTACGGGAAGGTTGATAGGAGTGTGGCACTCTCTCCCGACAACTGGAGGCACAAGACAAAGAATGTGTCTATCCTGTCGTCGTACAAGACTTCGTGTGAGCTTCACCGTGTGCGTAAGGACTTGGCCATGAGGTGCAGGCGTGAGGGGCTGGCTGATGCTTTCGGGACGTTCGACGGAGGGGAGAAGGTTACGCCTGAGAGCACGCTCAGGGACTACAGGTACTCGATAATCATAGAGAATGACATTGAGCCGCTGTTCTTCACGGAGAAGCTGACCAACTGTTTTGCAAGCCAGACTATACCCGTGTACTTGGGGGCAACTAGGATTCACGAGTTCTTCAACCCAGACGGGATAATCACGCTCACACTGAGGGACGTTGAGGACATCGGGGAAGTTCTGAGGCAGTGCACAACAGAAGAGTATGAACGGAGATTACCTGCTGTGCTGGACAATTTCGGGAGGGTTGGGGAGTATTCGAATCCTCATGACTATATGTACTTGAAGTACCTCAAGGGAGCCGCCTGATTAAGATTCTGAAGTACGGACACTTTCCGCCTATCGTCAGGTCCCTGCCGTCTTGACCCTTCCTGAAGCCGACTATCTCGAACTGCTCCGGGCTGAACTTGTGCAGAAAAGTTATCGGTACTCCCACAGCTCCGGCATAATCCATCGGAATATCTTCCGTCCTGTCCACATTTATGCCCGGGTAATTATCGTAAGCAGGGTAGTCTGACTCGTGGCCGTAATATTTCTTGGTGAGGGGGATAAATTCGTGCCTCCTGAAGTTATCGAGGTTGGTCAGCCACAGACAATTATTCGGAGAAATGATTTTTCGCCCCAAGCTGTCTATTCGTGTCTCCGTGCCGTAGAGTTCATAATCCTCCGGGACAATGAAGCCGGAGATCCCCCTGCCGAAATTCACGCCGAGCCAGAGCTTGTTTGCCTGAATCAGCGTGAAGACCTCTTTGTAGGTGATGGCATTAATGCTGCTGATGAGCAGGAATTTTTTGCTGTGGGCAGTCAGAAGGGCTATATACTCCCTGAACAGCGAGAAGGGCGGATTGGTTACGACTATATCAGCCTGCCTCAAGAGTGCGGTGCTCTCATCGCTCCTGAAGTCGCCGTCCCCGTGAAACGTGATGAGCTCGTCAGCTTCAGGAATAAGATTTTTCCCCTCCGTGTATTCGTAATAGAAGCCGTGTTCAAATGAGGGGCTGAACAGGTCAGGGTCATATTTCCTGTAGCAGGCGCAGATTAATTTTCTCAGTGCTAATTTCTTGAAGTTGTCAGCAAAGTACTTGAAGAAATTGCTTGTTCTTGGGTCATCGCAGTTGCAGAAGACTACTTTATCCCTGAAGTGAGGTTCGTAGTGCCTGAGTTCGCGCTCAATGTCTGCGTAGAGTGTGTAAAATTCATCTCTCTTGCTGGTCTTTGCGCGGTCTAGGAGGCTGTGATTTGCTCGTCTGGTCATTTCCCCGTGAGCTGGCAGAATAAATCACTGCCTAACATCTTCAGTGAGGTCTCTGCTATATCAATCATTACGGCAGACATTTCTGCTTCACCCCATCTTCTGCCGTCCCCATGAGTATATATAGAAGCGGCCTGAAGCATTATTATCTTGTCGGCGTGAGGGATAAATTTATTCTTGCAGAGATTCATATTTATGGGCATGCCGTAATTAGCAGAAGTAAGCCTGTCTAGCCTGTTGAGAGCCCCGGAATTATAACAGAGCGTTACATTTCTTCCGTCCGGCCTCTGAATAGTTATGTCCTGCGTAAGAAAGTTAGATCCTTCCAGAAAAAGCACGTAGGGGAAATAAGACTCCGAAAGCATATAGTTAGCAATCTCTGAGATATTTTTATGCGCACGTTCTATAGCATTTCCGGCAACCATCAAATCCTGATTGCTGTTTTTCCCGACGTATATTCCTTCTCTGATGTTCTCTATATCCTTGCCTTGATACTTGGCCTCAGAGATTAGAATCACCCTCCAATTGTTATTGTCGTCCCTTACTTCTATTATCCCGCCGTCTGGCTTAATGCTGGCATCACTGACGAAAAGTGTCTGTCCCAAATCAGCGTCGATTTTCCGCAGAGCAGTATTGATTTCAGCTTTGGTTATACCTGCCCTGTGCTGAAAAGATAACTGCGGATATTTCCCCTGAAGATATTTTCTGACAGATACAGCAGCTCTCTTGACTAAAGAGTCATGAATTTTTGCCTCACTGCCGAATATACCCATTGCCCCATGAGATTCTTTGTGCTGGTTCGTCCAGCCGTTCAGATTGTCCCAACTATCGTCCCTCCCCCTATCACGTACTCACCATCATAGATCACCGCAGACTGCCCAATCGCCGGACACTTCTGCTTCTCCGCAAACTCTATCACTAACTCATCACTCCCGCTCTGATTCACCACGCACGCAACCTCCCGCTGCCTGTAGCGAATCTTCACTCCCCCACGAAAATTCTCCGGTACCTCGTCAAACGCTGTCAGGTTCACCCCCCTCACGACCACTCCGCGAGAATACAGCCTCTCCTCACCCTCAGACGCGAGCGTTATCGTCCCGTCCTCAGCGTCAAGGCTGCACACGTAGAGCCTCGATTTCGCAGCAACTCCCAGACCCCGACGCTGTCCCGCAGTGTAGTGGATTATCCCTCTGTGAGTCCCTAAGACTTTTCCGGCAGTGTCCACGAACTTTCCCGGAGGGTAAGTCTTCCCCGTATAGGCCTCAATGAATCCCGCGTAATCCCCGTCAGGCACAAAGCATATATCCTGCGAGTCCTGCCGGTTAGCGTTAATCAATCCCAAGCTCTTGGCCAAGTCCCGAACCTCCGGCTTCGTCATTCCCCCCAACGGAAATTCTGTGCGGGATAACTGCTCCTGAGTCAGGACGTACAGCACGTAGCTCTGATCTCTGGAAATGTCTTTACCCTTCCTCAGCAAGTACCTTCCAGACGGACTATGCTCTATCCTCGCGTAATGCCCGGTCGCAATCCTCTCAACCCTGCAGGACTCAGCGTGCCTCAAGAACTCCCCGAACTTCAGGAATCTATTGCACTCAACGCAGGGATTGGGTGTCCCGCCGGATTCGTAGACCTTCACGAAATTCTTGATGACCCTCTCAGCAAAAACTTTCCGGCAGTCAAGAACTTCATGCTCAATCCCCAGCGCACCGCAAACCCCGGCGGCCTCGTCAGCGTTCACACAGGACTCACCCCAGAGAAGCATAGTCGCCCCCCTGCAAACGTCATGCCCGAGACTGCACAAATAAGCGGAGACGCTGCTGTCAACGCCCCCGCTCATAGCGATTAGTATGCTCATTCAGGAAGTTACTTGAGAAGCGCGCTCATCTTCTGAAGCCTCTTGATGGCCTCCTCCAATACGTCGTCAGTCCGCGCAAAGTGGAAGCGTATCAGGTTGTTGATTGGCTCACGGAAGAAGCTCGAACCAGGCACCGCAGCAACGCCGATGTTCTTGATAACCCACTCGCAGAACTCTAGGTCGGTCCAGCCCTTGAACTGCGGGAGGGCCAAGAAGTCAGTAATGTCCACCATCACGAAATATGACCCCTGAGGAATGTTGTGCTTCAGGCCGGCCTCGTCGAGACCCTCAAGGAACCTGTTGCGTAACCTTGTGTACTTGGCCTTCAGTTCGTCGTAATATTCCGGGGGGAGCTGGAGTGCGTGGAAGGCCGCTTCCTGCAAGGGTGCTGCTGCTCCTACGGTCAGGAAGTCGTGAACTTTCCGAGCTCCGTCGACGACATCAGCAGGGCCGATTAAGTAGCCGAGCCTCCAGCCGGTGATTGAGTAAGTCTTTGAGAGTGAGTTGCAGGTGATTACGTGGTCGAACATTCCCGGCAGGCCCGAAGCGTAAACGTGTTTGTAAGGGTCAAAGACTATGTGTTCATAGACCTCGTCAGTGATGATGAATGCGTCATACTTTACGACCAAGTTCCCGATTTCCGTTAATTCCTTCTCCGTGAAGACTTTTCCGCAGGAGTTGGACGGGTTGCAGATAACTATAGCCTTTGCTCCGTCCTTGAAGCCTTGCTCAATCAGGTTAATATCGTAGTCGTAAGTCGGGGGCACTAGGGGAATGTAGATAGGGCTTGCTCCTGAAAGTATCGAGTCGGCACCGTAATTCTCGTAGAAGGGCGAGAACACCATAACTTTATCGCCTGGGTTGCAGATAGTCATCATTGCGGCCATCATAGCTTCTGTGGAGCCGCAGGTGATTACGATTTCTGTCTCGGGGTCAATTTCGCGCCCGATAGCCTTGCTCTGTTTTGCGCAGATAGCCTCACGGAAATTCTTTGCTCCGAAGGTGATTGCGTACTGGTGAGGGCCTGTGTGAGCGGTTTTGGCCAGAGAGTCGAGCAGTTCTGTGGGAGGGTCCCAGTTGGGGAAGCCCTGCGAGAGGTTGATAGCTCCGTACTTGTTGCAGATTCGGGTCATACGGCGGATAACGGAGTCTGTGAAGGTTCCTACCCTGTCGCTTAATTTGGGCATGGTAAAAATTTCAAGTCCTTTCGTGTGATTTAACGCTAAATTTTAAGTTCAATTTTCACAATTTGCAATATTCGCGTTGCATACTGTACAATTTTCTAGCACCATATTCTTAGCTGAGGAGTGAACGATGAATGAAGAAATTAGTCGTGATGCTTATAGTTCTGTCAGCGTTCCTATACTTCAACGGCTACAGAGGCCCGAAAACTAGAGTCCTACGAATCGGCGTTGAATGTGCTTACGAGCCTAACAACTGGGAGGAGACCAGAAAGACCGATTCCAACGTCCCGCTTGCCAATCATCCCGGCCTCTACGTTGAAGGCTACGACATACAGATAGCCCTTCTTGTTGCTGACGAGATTAACGCAAACGTTGAGTTCTACAAGCTCGCGTGGCAGGACCTATTGCCCGCCCTCAACAGAGGAGAGATTGACGCAGTGTTCTCGGGGATGTTCGACACTGAGGAACGCAGGAAGTTAGCGGCCTTCACGGAGACCTACGAGTCGGCCAAGTCCGAATACGGAATAATAGTGAACAAGCACAGCAAATATTCAGGAGCTAGGACACTCGAGGACTTCTCTGGGGCGAAACTCTTGGCACAGAGAAGCACGAAGCTCGACTCTGCTATCGATCAGGTGCCCGGTGCCGTCCACATGCCGCCGGTTGATACTGTCTCCGAGACGCTCCAGAGAGTCGTGAACGGTGAGGTTGACGGCCTCGTGATTAACGTTGACACAGGACGCTCATACGAGAGGACCTACAGCAATCTTAAGCTGATTACGTTCCCTCAAGGCAAGGGGTTCACGCTGGACTTTCACGGGGTCTGCGCAGGAGTAAGGAAGAGGGATAAGGAGCTCCTGCACGACATTAACGACGCAATCAGGAGCATATCACTCAGGGAGCGCAAGAGAATAATGGACGCCAGTATTTCCCGGGTCTGGCGGAACTTCTAGCTTACGCACACGAGCAATAAATATCCTTCACGCAGAGAAATCACAGCGTCCTCATCCTGCGACAAGACTTCATTGCTTATCCCGTACTGGTATTCGGGGGCAATCTCCGCATCATCGAGGGGGTATTTCGCTCCCGTTATAGTGATTCCCCGTGCGGTGCCGGAAATGTTCAGGAGCGAGAAGAATTTACAGCCCCACTTCACCCTGTGCTGTTCACCTGCAGGAATAATGCTAATCTCCGAATAGTCGTCAACAATCATTGCGGCCTTCCCATTTTTCGCGAGCATAAGGAGAGCGTAAATGTTGCCTAAGTTATGGTCCTGCCGTCCTCCGGTCGCGCCCAACAGAAGAAATTCACCATAGCCGCGCCTCATTCCCTCCTTGACCGCAAAAATTGTGTCCGTGTCGTCCTTCACAACAGGCAGAACGATAACGTTATTCAGGTCTTGGGGTTTGGGGTGTGAGTCGAAGTCCCCTATCACTAGGTCAGGTTTTCTCTTGAGGCCGTCTTGATGCTTGAGGCCGCAATCACAGTAGACGCAGAAATCATCAGGACGAAGATATTTTCTCACGCGCTCATAGTCCCGGATCTCTGAGCCCCCGATAATCACGAACCGTCTCATCTCCCGCGCTCCGCCATGTCCCAGAAACCCATCTCGTAGAGTGAGCAGTTCCTGAAGATCTCCGCAATGTGCCCGAGCTGTGAGTCCGAATAGTCCTTCACTGCCTCCTCAAGTGCCGACACAAGCACACGGTTCGCCCCGCAATACTCCTCACCAGAATAGCACTTGACCCAATCCCCGTAGAGTTCGTGAGCCGCAGCGTCGGGGTTGTTCCTCAAGATAGTTTTCGCGATGTCCTCATAGCTCAGTGCGCACGACAGGACAGCCGCGAGAATCTCAGCCTCCCCTTCTTCTGCAGCAACACGGAGCATGTAGGAAGTGTACGAGAGGTTCTCAAGCGTACGTGGAGCAGAGTCTATTTCCTCCTGAGTAACTCCGAAGCGTCCCATGTACCCCCTGTGAATGTCCATCTCAACGTCAGCTATTGCCCCGATTATCGACGAGAACAGCCGCATTGTCCCCAAGCTCTTGGCCTTGCTCACTCCGAGAGCGAAAACCTTTGTGTACTCGTTCAGGTACAGATAGTCCTGAATTATGTAGTGCCTGAATTTCGCTGGGTCAAGTGTGCCGGTCTCTATTCCCTTGACGAACGGGTGATTGTTGTACTCGCTCCAGAAGTCCGACACTGAGGCCATTAGTCTTTCTGTGAGGGTCATGCTTTGTGAGAATTTCCCAGTGAGGTTGAACGAGTGCATCATAGGCCCGCACCCCTTCCCCAAGTCCAGCATTGCCCCGAGTGCCCCCGAAATATATTCTTTGGTCAGCCTCACCGACTCACTGAGCGGGTAACCTTTGGCCAAGTTCGCAGCTATCGTGCTGGAGAGGGTGCAGCCCGTCCCGTGAGTGTTGCGGGTGTCTATTCGTTTTCCCGTGAACCATTCGCCAGAGCCGCAAGAATACAGGTAGTCGTTAGCGTCGTTGACCATGTGCCCGCCCTTCACGAGAACAGAACACCCAAAACGTTCACTGATTACCCGAGCGGCTTCGGTCATTGAGGCCTCACCAGAGATCTTGAGCCCCGCGAGAATCTCAGCTTCCGGGATATTGGGAGCGGCCAAGACCGCTAACGGCAGCAGCTCTTCACCGAGAGTCCTCACAGCGTCGTCATTGATGAGCTTTGCCCCGCTCGTTGAGACCATCACGGGGTCAACTACGATGTTGCGAGCACCCCACTTCTTGAGGGACTCGGCGATAACGTGAATCAGTTCCGAACTCGAGACCATCCCACTCTTGACGGCATCCGGGAAAATGTCCGCAAATACCGCGTCAAGTTGTGCCCTCAGAAAATTCGGCGTTGACTCCTGCACCGCGAAGACCCCCGTAGTGTTCTGTGCTGTCAGGGCAGTAACCGCGCTCATTGCGTAAACTCCATTCATCGTCATTGCCTTGATGTCCGCCTGAATCCCTGCGCCACCTGAACTATCACTGCCTGCTATAGTTAGTGCTGTCCTCATGAATTTATCAGCTCCTCGAATGTGTAACCGTAATTCTGCCCGTCCTTAATACTGTACGTGATGAACCCCGCCTCTTCCGCTGTCCTCACCGCAAACGAAGAATCCTCGAACACCGCAACTTCACACGGAGGGAGGCCTAGAGATTCCGCGCAGGCCAGAAAGATTTTGGGGTCGTGTTTGTCGGTCTCAAGCTCCGAACAAGTCAACACACCGTCAAAGTACTCGGCTATTCCGTTGCGAACTAATGCGGCGTTCAGTAATTCCTTGTCGCCTGCTGTGGCTATGACCATCGGAATTTTTCTATCAGCAAGTACCCTCAAGAACTCCCTTACTCCGGGCTTGAGTTCAGCTTCATTCCTGTAGAAGTCCTCAATCATTCCCGAAATCTCACGCTGAATCTCACTCACCGACTCCCGAAGGCCGTAATTCTCCCTCAAGTACCCGCACCCCTGCTCATAGCTCAACGGCCAGAGCTTCCCTGATAACCCCTCTTCCGGCTCAATCCCCCTGCGCCTGAGATAAAGTTCACCGAGATTCCTCCAGACGTGCATGGAGTCGAGCAATGTCCCGTCAGCGTCAAAGATTGCCCCCCTGAAGTTCACACGCATATCTCGTCGGCTATGGCCCTGAGTTCACGCGAGGCAGCAGCAATGTCGGGTGAGGCGAAAATTGCGCTGATTACTGCCAAGCCAGCTATACCCGTCCCGGCAAGCTCACGGGCATTCTTTAGGGTGATTCCCCCGATGGCGACAACGGGAATCTTCACAGCAGAGCAGATTTCCCGCAAGGCCTCGTGAGTGATGTCGACAGCGTCAGACTTCGACCCGGTGTGGAAGACCGCTCCAGCCCCGAGATAGTCCGCACCCTGAGCTTCTGCCCTCACCGCCTCCTCTGGTGTACGAACGCTGACACCGAGAATTTTCCCCGCACCGATTAACCCTCTCACACTTCCGGCATCCATGTCGTCCTGTCCGACGTGGACCCCGTCAGC
>JAFPZI010000203.1 GCA_017417365.1 Synergistaceae bacterium | reverse complement strand
GCTCCCGAAATTCAGGCTGTGGGAGTCTTCCTCGACGAGAGACCCGAAAATATCTCTGCACTGTCTGAGGCCGGAATTATTGACGTTATCCAGCTTCACGGCAAAGAGGACAACGACTACATTTCTCATCTCCGGGACCTCACGGGAAAAACTATCATCAAGTCCTTCAAGGCCGATGACGTTATCACAGCACAGCACACCACAGCCGACTACGTTATGTTCGACTCTGGTGCTGGAACTGGACAGATTTTCACGTGGTCATTGATACGCAGCTTCCCGCGCCCGTACTTTCTCGCTGGAGGCCTCAACCCTGAGAACGTCGCGAGCGCAATAACCGAACTCAAACCTTTTGCTGTCGATGTCAGTACAGGAATCGAGACGGAAGGTGTCAAGGATGAATCAAAGATGGCGGCGTTTGCTGAGGCCGTCAGGAAGGGGGAAAAACTATGACGAACAAGGCGGGGCGTTTTGGCATTCACGGAGGGCAGTATATCCCTGAGACCCTCATGAATGCCGTGATAGAGCTCGAACAGGCATACAACCGCTTCAAGGACGACGAGGCTTTCACTTCGGAACTTTCGGACCTCCTGAACAACTACGCAGGAAGACCGAGCCGTCTCTATTATGCCCGCAAGATGACGGAAGACTTGGGGGGCGCGAAAATCTACCTCACGCGCGAGGACCTCAACCACACAGGAGCGCACAAGATCAACAACGTACTAGGTCAGGCACTCTTGGCCAAGAAGATGGGCAAATCCCGGCTTATCGCTGAGACCGGAGCCGGGCAGCACGGGGTAGCTACGGCAACTGCGGCGGCACTAATGGGGATGTCTTGCGTTGTGTTCATGGGAGTTGAGGACACTGTGAGGCAGGCTCTGAACGTCTACAGGATGCGGCTTCTTGGTGCTGAAGTTATCCCTGTCGAGACCGGCACAGGCACACTCAAGGACGCTGTGTCCGAGGCCTTCAGGGAGTGGACATCAAGAATCGATGACACCCATTACTGTTTGGGTTCAGTGATGGGGCCTCACCCGTTCCCGACGATTGTGCGGGACTTCCAGGCAGTAATCTCACGCGAAATCAAGAGTCAGGTCCTCGCGTGTGAAGGGAGGCTGCCTGACGCGGTGATAGCGTGTGTTGGTGGAGGCTCCAACGCAATCGGGAGCTTCTACCACTTCATAGGGGACTCCGGAGTGAGGCTGATTGGGTGTGAGGCTGCCGGAAGGGGTGTGGAGACTTTCGAGACTGCTGCGACGATAGCGACTGGGAGGCTGGGAATCTTTCACGGGATGAAGAGCTATTTCTGTCAGGACGAACACGGACAGATTGCGCCGGTCTACTCAATCTCCGCAGGCCTCGACTACCCGGGAATAGGGCCGGAACACGCTCACCTCCACGACACAGGGAGGGCGGAATACGTTCCCGTTACGGATGAGGAAGCAGTGAGGGCGTTCGAGTACCTCGCGAGGACTGAGGGAATAGTTCCGGCAATAGAGTCCGCGCACGCTGTGTGGCAGGCGATGAAGTTAGCTCCGTCGATGAGCCGGGACAGCATCATAGTAATCACAATTTCTGGGCGGGGAGATAAGGACTGTGCCGCCATAGCCCGCTACAGGGGGGAGAATATCAATGAGTAAAATCCGTGAGGCCTTCAGGAAGGGTAAAGCGTTTATCCCGTTCATAACCTGCGGGGACCCAAATATAGATACTACGCTGGAAGTTGTGAGGTCTGCGGCCATGAATGGAGCGGACATAATCGAGCTTGGTATTCCCTTCTCTGACCCGACGGCGGAAGGGCCGGTGATTCAGGGAGCGAACATCCGGGCACTCAGGAACGGAATAACTACGGAGAAAATCTTCGACATGGTCAAGGAACTCCGCAGGGACGTGAAGATTCCCTTAGTGTTCATGACTTACGCTAACGTTGTGTTCTCGTGCGGGACTGATAGATTTTTGGCGCGGTGTGAGGAAGTTGGGATTGACGGGTTGATTTTGCCGGATGTCCCGTTCGAGGAGAAGGACGAGTTCTCTGCGGCATGTGTGAATCACGGTGTGGACTTCATATCAATGATTGCTCCGACGTCTGAGGAGAGAATAGCTATGATTTCCCGTGAGGCTCAGGGATTCATCTATGTTGTTTCGTCGCTGGGGGTAACTGGGGTCAGGAGGGAGATAACTACTGACCTTCCGTCGATAGTCCGGGCCGTCAGGGAGAACACGGAAGTACCTTGCGCGATAGGTTTTGGGATTTCCACGCCGGAGCAGGCTAAAACTATGGCCGGGATTGCGGACGGAGTGATAGTAGGTTCGGCAATAGTGAAGATTATCGGGCAGTATGGCGGGGACTCACCGAGTTACGTCGGGGAGTACGTGAGGACGATGAAGGACGCTGTATTGTCGTGAGGCGAAGACGGGAGGGGCTGAAGGGTTCGGCTTCTCCTGTTTTGGTTGTGGGGTGTGCTAGAATAATTGATATTACGTGAAAGGAGTTATTGACAGTGGCAGATAGAAGCGTGTATCAGTGCCAAGAGCCAGCCTCTGCGCTGAAGATATTAATCCCTTACCACAAGCCTTACACTTTCCCGCCTCTCGATGACGGAATTTTTCTCCCAATACAAGTCAGCAAAGCTACATCACGCATTGACCTTCACATTCAGGGAGATAACGAGGTCAACGGCCAGCCCTGCGACAACATCAGCACCAAGAACGAATATTATGCCGAACTCACTGCGGAATATTGGGCGTGGAAGAACCTAAAGACACTTTACCCCGACGTTAAGTATATAGGTTTGTGCCACTACAGAAGATTCTTGGCCCTTCATGAGAATATAGCCTTCTGTGAGGCAATCCCAAAGCCGGAGTCCTTCCTTGAGGACTTCAGGTACAACCCTCAAGAGATCATTGACATTCTGGAGTCGGGCAGAATAATAGTCCCTAAGAGACTGAATTTCCCGTATTCTGCCGGAGCTCAATACTGTATATCCTGCGTCAGTGATGATTACAGAGCACTAAAAGAGGTCCTTCGTGTAGATTTCCCAGATTACTACGATGCGTTTATCGATGTTATGGAGAGAAATAACAAGATGTCCTTCAAGCTCATTCACATAATGAAGTGGGAGGACTTCGACCAATGGTGCAGGTTCGTCTTTGCAGTCATGGATATTCTCGAGACCAAGATACCCTACCAGAATTACAGGGGGACCATTCAGAGCAGGGTGTTCGCTTACTTGGCCGAGAGACTATTCTACGTGTGGCAGGTCAAGAACAGGAAGCAACGGAAATCTTGTGCTATCTATATGTGTGATAACAACGCTGTAGAGCATAACAATCACGTTAGATTTCTTCATCGTCTGTTCAACTACGCAAGGTTTGAGGTCTCTTCATGTTTTGCACTCTGGCCGCGCAGACTATCACGCAACAAATAACTCCGCACTAAAAACGGGAGATGCCCTCACTCAGAAAGCACCTCCCGCTAATTCTCTCCTTACTCCTAGAACAACGGAGCCAGCACCAACGCTACAACAGTCATTAACTTAATCAGGATGTTCAGCGCAGGTCCCGCTGTGTCCTTGAACGGGTCGCCTACAGTGTCCCCCACAACAGCCGCCTTGTGGTTCTCGGAACCCTTGCCGTTGAAGTGTCCTTCCTCAATGTACTTCTTAGCATTGTCCCAAGCCCCGCCGGAGTTCGCCATGAACAGTGCCATCATCACTCCCGTAACGATTGAGCCGCCTAGCAGTCCGCCAAGTGCCTCTTTGCCGAGAACAAACCCAATGATTACCGGCACAGCTATTGCCATAACTCCAGGTACTATCATCTGGGTCAACGCCGCATGAGTCGAAATCGATACACAGCGTTCATAGTCGGGCTTGCCTGTCCCTTCCATGATGCCAGCGATTTCACGGAACTGCCTGCGGACTTCCTCAATCATTGACCCTGCTGCTTTGCTCACAGCGTCGATTGACAGGGAGCAGAAGATGAACGGAAGCATTCCGCCAATCAGAAGACCAACGATTACGTAGGGGTTCATGATGTCGATCTTCTCAATCTTGGCCGCCTGCGAATACGCAACGAACAGAGCGAGTGCCGTCAATGCCGCTGAACCTATAGCGAGTCCCTTGCCCATTGCCGCAGTAGTGTTGCCGATTGCGTCGAGGTGGTCAGTGATCTTCCTCACACCCTCAGGAAGTTCGCTCATCTCAGCAATTCCGCCCGCGTTGTCAGCGATGGGGCCGTATGCGTCGACGCTCAGGGATATTCCAGTGATTGAGAGCATTCCCACTGCCGCAACTGCAACACCGAACATTCCCGCCAAATAGTAGCTGATTATCGTAGCAAGGCAGATCAACAGCACAGGGATTCCAGTCGACATCATGCCGAGTGAGAGACCAGACAGAATTACCGTAGCCGCTCCAGTGTCCGATGAGGCCGCAACGCTCTGAACGAAGCGGTAATCTCCCGACGTGTAAATCTCCGTTACTATGCCGATTATTATTCCGGCCAAGACGCCCGACGTAACCGACAGAAATACGCTCATGCTGTTGGACATGAAGAACAGGATGCTCAACACGAAAGTTCCAGCAATCATCAGGCCGCCAGCTACGAATGTCCCGGTTCTGAGGGCAAATGCTGCGTCCCCGTCCTCAATGCGCTTGACTACGGGACCCATTCCGGGCAGCTTGCCGATAATGCTGCGAACTGCCGAAGCGTAGGGGGCTTTCTGTGAAATCATCATGCACCCGACGATTGACGCTACAACTCCCCAAGCCGCCAAGAACAGAGGGAACCCAATTCCCCAGAGGCCGAGAACTTCTCCGCCCTGAGTGAACGAGTACACCGCACCGATTGCCATAGCCGCAAGTATCGAGTTGACGTAGGACTCGAACAGGTCCGCGCCCATTCCTGCAATGTCTCCCACGTTATCGCCAACGTTGTCCGCGATTGTTGCGGGGTTGCGGGGGTCATCCTCAGGGATTCCGGCCTCAACTTTGCCCACAAGGTCTGCACCGACATCGGCGGCCTTCGTGTAGATTCCTCCGCCAACACGGGCAAACAGGGCTATTGAGCTCGCTCCCATTCCGAAAGCTGTCAGGGCAGTAACGTCGTTCAGGAACAAGTACGCACCAGCAAGTCCGATAAGTCCCAGACCTACTACGACCATTCCCACGATACTTCCGCCGGAGAACGCTACCTCGAGGGCATCACCGGCCGCAGTGTGAACTTCACCAG
>JAFPZI010000202.1 GCA_017417365.1 Synergistaceae bacterium | reverse complement strand
TTCACCACAAACGCAGCGTCAGACAACGGGTGTCCGGCTAATCGCCCCGCCAGTTCAGACACATTCACCTCACCCGACAAGGGCAGTCCGGCAAAAAGCGAGGACAATAACTCTCTGACTTCATCGGCCGACGGCATCCCGACTTCTATGACGTGGTCAAACCTTCCGCGGCGGAGCAGCGCAGGGTCTACAGCCTCAAGCCTGTTGGTCATGCCTATTACGAGAACGCGTGAACGTGAGGCTTCAGGGATTCGCCGCAGGAACTCCGACACTTCTTCGACGTGATGAGTCCCTGAGTTATTGGCGGTTCTGTCGGACATAAACGCGTCCATCTCGTCTATAACAATAACTGACGGGGAATTTTTCGCGGCCTCGTCAAAGATTTCGCCAGTCTTTCTGCTGGTCTCGTGAATATATGGGCTCCCTACAGTACTTGAGTCAATTCTATAGCACGGCCAGCCTAGAAATTCTGCTAACTTCTCGACGGCAAAAGTCTTACCGCATCCAGGAGGCCCGTACAACACTATTGCTGAGGGGAAATTGATACCGACTCTGCTGTATTTCTCTTCATTGCGAACTATATCTATTACGTACTCATTGAAGAAGGCTTCAAGAGCAGGACGGCCGGGCAGTCTGAAGATTTTCTCATGCTCTGTGTTCTCTTCGCTGAAGTTATCTCCGAGTCCTGCCTCACGAACTATAGCCCTGATTTCCTGAGCAGGCAGCCAGCTCACTAGTTTGCTTAACTGTCCTAACGATGACGCAGACACATTCACTCCAGCCGACAGCCACGCCCCAAGCACACAATCATCACTGAGTGGCTCCGTTCTTGTGTACGTAGGGAGCAATAACGCGAACTGTTCCAGATATATTGCATCATGAAGCGAAGTTTTTCCGTCCTTGTTCCGAAATTCCCGCAAAGATACTGCGAAAGTGTGAGCCTCCACGCTCGTAGAAGGGTAAGGGCCGTATTGTACCGACGCTATGAGGTAGTCTTTCTTGCAGGCCAAGACGAAAAATTGTGAAGCATTTACCTCAACTGGGGCAAAGAGATTTTCTCCGATAAATCCCTCCTCTATCCACCGGCCTAACAGCTCCGGGAGGACAGCTAAAGCGTAATTGTCTGCGCTGGTCGTGAATATCTGCCACGCCTCACCATTAGCAATAAGCCTTCTCTTTCTTGTACCGTCGGGCAGAACAGAACCAATGGGCATAAAGTCTTCCCTGAACATGTCAGTTATCCCTTGATGATGTTCACATTGAGCCGCTTATCGTCAGATGATACGTTCTTCAGAATGTCGATCAGCCCAGAGATAACCCTGCGCAGTTCGTCAATGTCTCCCTTCTCGATGCACTGAACGCCCCGCGATTTGAGGGCCCCGAAACGCTGCACGTCATAAAAATCTTCCGGGTTCTGCGTCATCTTCCTGAAGTAATCGATGATGAACCAATCCTGCCTGACCAAGACTCTATCAGCTCTTTGCCATAATTCTTTGATGTAACGCTCAAAACTGGAGTCATTGACGAATCTTCGGGCAGTCCTCGCGAGATTGTTGAATGACGCTGACTCAGACTCAGACGCATACTTGGCCGCATAATTAGTGAAGTAGTCTATGCAGTGCTCGAGCTCTATCTCGTTCACCTCACGGAAATGCTCAGTGCGTATCCGGGATAATATTTTCTTGGCCTCATACAAGTCATTATAGGCTTCCTGAACTTCTTCCTCGTCCTGAAGGTCTCTTGTGTCGATTGAGGCGGCGTGCTCTGCTTTTTCCCGTGCCCTGTCGAGATTGGGATCATCAATTTTCAGGGACATATCGTCAATTCGTCCGATAATCTCTCTGCCCTCTTCGGCTAATCTTTCGGTGTTGCTCAGATCCATTTTTGCCTCATCGTGGAAGTAGAAATTTTTCCTCGCGAACTCAGTGCCCAGACACGCTGCGGACGCGGACATTGACAGAGCACCCCCGTCAGATATTTCGTAGCCGCAGACAATCTCACTGCCAGCAGGAATAACCTCGCCTCCAGACAGGTCAGACCCCGAAATCTTGTACACTCCAACAAAACGGTTGTCCTCATAGGGAGTCTCAATCTCGCCCTCCCAAAGGTGGAAGTTCAGCGATTCATCCGTCGAGGCCTTGAGCGTCTGGGCAGCCCTGAATGTTACGCTTCCCTTTTTGGGCAAAGCCTCATCCTTCTTGACGAGGTACACGAGCTTTTCAGCACCGCCGAGCTTGTTCAGAGCAGAAATAGCTATAGAGTGTGAAGCTGGGATAGCTCCGACTGCCGCCATTGTCTTAGTGATTGTGATTCTAGATTCTGGAATGGGAATTTGTCTGCCTTGCTTGTCATACACAGCGACCCTGAAGGAATTATCGCCGTCCTTGGTGAGGGGAAGTTCTATGAGAGTTCCGTCGCGAAGTGCAAGCCTCCCGGAAGACCAGCCTGTTTCGTTGCTGATAATCTCAAACATCAGGTCATAAGTTTTCTTGAGGCGGCACAGCACCCTAGTCTTGTTGCCTGAAGATCTCTTCTCGTACCTGAAAGATAGATTAGTCCCAATCTTCATATTGTCAGTGTCGATTTTGCGTCTATGGTCCTCTGTGTTCCAGTCTATGGACTCTGCGAATATGCACGCTCCCTCAGCTACAGCCGTCATGGGGTCCACAACGGCATCTGTTCTCACTGCCAGCTCAGACGAAACTTTTTCACGAAGATAGCCGTACTTAGTCGGGCCTCCGATGAATATCAGCCTCTCGACATCACTCGAGGAGAAGCCGGCTTTCTTCATGGCTGCTCGGGAGATCCCTATAGTCTCATCAATAAGGCCGTCAATTAACGGGTTAAGTGCTTCCCTTGAGAGCCGGACATCGAGATACATATCTTTTCCGCGAGTGTCCTTACAGAAAAGGTCTTCAGCCTGAATAATGGTGTCTTGTGATGAGGGTCTCAGTGAGAGTTCAATTTTTGCCTGCTCTATAGCGAACAGTGCAACATGCCTAAGCCTGCGGAATTTCTCATCGGCCAAGAAGTTATCAGGAAGAGAGAAATTATCCCTGAGCCACGGCGTAACAATGCTATCGAAAATTTTGCGGTCCCAATCCCTTCCTCCGCACATTTCTTTGCCCTCCTGAAGAAGAAGGTTGACCTTGCCGCCCGTACTCTCAGCTATGGATATGTCAAACGTACCTCCGCCCAAGTCGTATATCACGAACACTCCGCCGGACTTGCCTTTGCTGGACTGCATGACGCTCATTATTGCTGCTACTGGTTCCTGCATTAAGGCAACATTCCCAATTCCGGCCATTCGTGCAGCTGATAACGTGGCTTCCTTCTTCACCTGGTTAAAGGCAGCTGGTACAGTAATTACAGTTCCGATATTCTGTGCATTGCGTATTTCTTCAGGGAGGTAACCGAATAACACTCTGAGTATCTCAGCACTGCACTCTTCAGGAGAGAGGGACAGCCCAGCATCAGCAAAGTCAAATTTTGTGCTAGTACCCAGATAACGCTTGAACAGGACAGCAGAATTTTTTGCGTCAACGGCAGCCATGTTGTAGGCCTTGGAGCCGTAATAGCGATTCCCTCTTTTGCCGATGTATATGGCTGAAGGAGTAACGTTATTCTGTTCGGGACTCTTCCATATCTGAGGTGCGCTGAGGCCGTCATAAGAACATATCACGCTGTTTGTTGTTCCTAAGTCAATTCCAACGTAGTGCATCATTTATCAACACTCCTAAGCATTACGGTACCAGTCTTAATCACTGAGTCTCCGTTCATGATTACTGGCTCAAGCATATTCTCAATCTGAAGCGAATCATCTGCCCCAAAGTCGGTAATGTTAATGGGAGTAACAGCCATGCCCGGATCGTAACTTGTCTCGGGAGCTATCTCAACGATTCTCATTCCCATAGTGCCGCTAATCTCCTCAAGCCTCCGGCAGAACCACGAATAACGTCCCTTGAAGCGAACATAATCATCTTTGCCCAGCTTGGAGAGAATATCCCTGAAAGCTCGGGAGAAACGCCAAGCCTCAACAATAATGTCTGCAATAGACCCCTCAAGTTCTTTGTTATCAATATTATTGTTCATGTGCGGGTACTTTCTTCATCAATTGGAATATTTAGGTAATTATATCATGATGAGTTATGCTGAAATTAGGTTATAAGGGAGTGTTATTATTAGCGGCAAATTCCATACAAGAGAGGTTCATAATCAATGGCAGTGTATGACGATTTCGCAAAGCTCGACGTTAGGGCAGGGACTATCCTAGAGGCTGAAGAGTTCCCCAAAGCCCGCAAGCCAGCCTACAAGCTCACGATAGACTTCGGACCAAACATAGGCATAAAGAAATCCAGCGCACAAATTACTTCACTCTACTCACCCGAAGAACTCACCGGCAGAAAGATTCTCGCTGTGGTCAACTTCCCGCCCAGACAAATCGCCGACTTCATGAGCGAAGTATTAGTGTTAGGGACCTACAGCCCCGATGGAGTCGTACTCATCACCCCCGACAAACCAGAAAGAGTCCAAAACGGCGACAAACTCGGCTGACACTTTGCCGTAAAGCACGGTTGAATATGCTATCATTCAAGCCATCACCATTAAGGAGGAAAATTTATGTTAGGCGATTTCACTTACTCTAACCCGACACGCTTGCACTTCGGGAAAAACTCTCTCGGCTCCCTCGCTCAGGAACTCAAGAACTACGGACCCAATATCCTTCTCACCTACGGAGGCGGCTCAATCAAGAAATCCGGCCTCTATGACGACATCGTGAAGATCCTCAAGGCCGAAGGCAAGAACATTACCGAACTCCCCGGCGTAATGGCCAACCCCACTATTGAGAAGCTCCGTGAGGGCGCAAAACTCGCTAAGGACAACTCTATAGACCTCATCCTAGCTGTTGGGGGCGGCTCTGTCTGCGATTACTCGAAGGCCGTATCAGTCTCCGCTTACTGTGATGAAGACGTGTGGGACAAATATTTTCTCAGGATGGAGGAACCTACCTGCAAGATTATTCCCGTCGGCTGCATCCTGACTATGGTCGGCACCGGCAGCGAAATGAACGGCGGCAGCGTCATCACCAACCACGAACAGCACCTCAAGATCGGCCACGTATTCGGCGATAACGTCTTCCCAAAGTTCTCTATCCTCAACCCGGAATACACGTTCACCGTCCCTCAATATCAGATGGTCGCGGGATTCTATGACATCATGTGCCACATCTTAGAGCAATATCTCTCAGGCACCGACGACAACACCACCGACTACATCGCTGAAGGCCTCATGAAGTCCCTAATCACCAGCTCAAGAATCGCCGTCAAGAACCCCAAAGACTACGAGGCCCGCAGTAACATCATGTGGACGGCAACTTGGGCACTCAACACATTAATTGCTAAGGGCAAGACCACAGATTGGGAGGTCCATATGATCGGCCAGTCCGTAGGAGCCTACACCAACGCCACTCACGGTATGACACTCTCCGCAGTCTCACTAGCATATTACCGCCACATTCTTGACGCAGGCCTCAAGAGATTCGCCCGCTTTGCAGTAAACGTTTGGGGCGTGAACCCGGAGGGCAGGACTGACCGTGAACTAGCTGAACTTGGCCTCAAGGCGTTAGAGTCGTGGATGAGGGAAATCGGAGTTGTTCTGAGCCTGCGTGAACTCGGAGTAACTGAGGACATGTACGAGGGAATTGCTGACGGTACGTTCTTGCTCGGGGGCGGCTACAAGAAATTAACCCGCGAAGAAGTCATAGAGATTCTCAAGGAGAGCATGTGAATCATGAGCACAAAACTCGTGGCCTATTTCTCGGCTAGCGGAGTAACTGCCGGTGTGGCCAAGAAGTTAGCCGAAGCGATTGGCTCGGACCTCTACGAAATCAAGCCCGCAGTGCCATACACACAGGCAGACCTCAACTGGAACAACTCATCATCACGTTCAAGCGTCGAGATGAGTGACAAATCTTCCCGCCCCGCACTCGCAGACAAGAACGCCAAACTTGACGGGGTTGACGTAATATTCTTGGGCTTCCCTATCTGGTGGTACGTCGCTCCGACAATCATTAACACCTTCCTTGAGGCCTATGACTTCACCGGAAAGACCATAATACTTTTCGCAACGTCGGGAGGCTCGGGGTTCGGTAGGGCCGTTGAGGGACTCAAGCCCAGCGCACCGGGTGCCGTGATACGTGAGGGGAAATTGTTCCGGCGTAACGTCTCCGCTGAGGAACTCAGGAAGTGGGCTGAAGCTGCGGTATAATTACGCATATTTCCCACAGAAGGGGGCTTATGCCATGAAGAAATTATTATGTGCGTTCCTCGTAGTTACGCTGTTTGCGGGACTTGCCTGCGCTGAGAGCGTCAAGGTCGGCCTGCTCTCAAAGCTCAATGTTTCTCAGGAAGAGTTCAACAAGTTCGTTAAGGAACAGAGAGACTCCGGGAAAAGTTCGCTCTTCAGTGCCGGAGGAGAAGCAGAAAAGTCCTACGTGTACTATGATTCGTTGATGTCCCTGATAATGGCCGTCAATGCCGGTGAAGTCAATGAAATCCTTCTGCCTGAAGATGTCGCTGAATATGTCCTCAACATAAACGACAGCTACAAAGTCTCACGTATATTGCGCGGTCCGCAGATGTATCTGTCGTTCGGCTTCCGCAAGGACGATGACCCCGCACTAAGGCGCAAGTTCAACGAGGCCCTGATGTCAATGCAGGCTGACGGGACTCTGGCAATCCTTCAGGCCAAGTACATAGACGAACCCGGAATCGGTGAGCCTGCATCGGTGGAGTTCGGACGCTACGAGAACGTGAAGGAGACTGTTCGTGTGGCAGTAACCGGCGACATGCCCCCGATAGACTACGTCAATACTGCAGGGACACCAGCGGGCTTCAACACTGCCGTACTCGCGGAGATAGCCAAACTCCTCAAGATTAACATTGAGCTCGTGAATATCGACTCAGGCGCGAGGGCAGCGGCACTTGCTTCGGGGCGTGTGGACCTGGTGTTCTGGTTCGAGGCTGTAACAGGAGAGAGCGTGCAGGTTGATATACCTGAAAGTATCACGCTGTCTGAGCCTTACTACTACTGGAACGAATTTCTCTTCCTCTCGAAGAAGTAACGTTTGGCGAAAAGATTTCTTGTCTCCTCTGTGTCAAAGCAGGGGAGATTTTTTGTGCTATCATTAGGCCTCGAAATTACTCATCAAGGAGTGTGTATCATGAAGAAAGTTATTCTCTGTCTCGTGGTCCTAATGCTGCCCGTGTTATGCGTTATGGCCGAAGCTGATGCTGTCAGAGTCGGTTTCCTGTCCAGACTGAATATTTCTGAAGCCGACTTTGCCCGTTTGATTCAGGACGGTAAAGGCCGCACCGGCTGGAAGTTCCTATCACCGCACCACGATACCTACAGCGTGAGGTTCTACGATACTCTTGCGGCAATGCAGATGGCCCTTCAGAGAGGAGACATTGACGAGATAGCCATTCCCGAAGCCGTAGCACAATACCTGCTCAAGGCAAGCTCAGGGTTTGAGGTGAGCACTATTGCCGAGACAAAGAATCCTACGGGACTAGCGTTCGGGTTCATGAAGAATAATGCTGACCTCCTGTCGAAGTTCAACCGTGCTCTGTGGTCAATGGAGTCTGACGGGACTCTTGCAGAACTTCAGGCCAAGTATATCTACAGCGATGGCACGGATATTTCTGTGAAGTTCGACACTTTTGACGGGGCCGACACGGTAAAAGTTGCAGTAACCGGCGACCTTCCATCGATAGACTTCATTGACACTGCGGGAAGTCCTGCGGGGTTCAACGCTGCTCTTCTGTCCGAACTTGGCCGGCGCATGAAGGTGAACATTCAGCTTGTGAACATAGAGTCCGTCGCACGTACAGCGTCCTTAACGTCGGGGCGTGTGGATGTCGTGTTCTGGTATGAAATTGTGCAGGGGATAATGCTCAACTACGATGCTTCTGAAGGTGTCTTGCTGTCCGATCCATACTTCAAGTGGAACAAGTTCATATTCCTCAAGACAAAATAGCCGGAGCTGGTGCAGTATAATTGTTGCAGTTTTCCCAACAGAAAGGGGTTATTGCAGTGAAGAAATTATTATGTGCGTGCTTCGTCGTGCTTGTGTGTGTGTCCTGTGCTTTTGCCGGAGCGGTGATTACTCCGAGTGTTGGTTTCCTGTCGAGGCTGAACACTTCGGAAGAGGAATTTGGCCGTGTGATTCAGGACAGCCGGAGGACCACAGGCTGGCACCTCCTCAGCAACCGCCACGAACTCTACGGCGTGAAGTTCTACGACTCCCTGATGGCAATGCAGATGGCTTTGCAAAGAATGGATATTGACGAGATAGCTCTACCTGAAATTGTCGCCGAATACGTCATCAATGCCAACCCGGAATTTGAGGCCTGCTGTATAGCCATGACCAGAAACCCTATGGCCCTGTCGTTCGGAGTGAGGAAGGACGACAAGGCTCTAGCGTCGAGGCTGAACCGTGCCCTAAGGATGATTGACGAGGATTGGACTCTAGCGAAGATTCAGGGGATATATATCTACAATTACGGCACAGCGCGCCCCGTGAAGTTCGACAAGTTCGAGGGTGCGGACACAATCAAGGTAGCTGTTACTGGGGACCTTCCTCCGATCGACTACGTGGACGAGGGGGGACGGCCTGCTGGGTTCAACACTGCGCTTTTGGCGGAAATCGGCCGGCGTATGCGTGTGAACGTTGAGCTTGTGAACGTTGAGGCCAATGCGAGGACTGCGGCACTGACTTCGGGAAGAGTTGACATAGTGTTTTGGTACGAGACTGTGAAGGGCGTTATGTGGAACTACGATGCGTCTGAAGGTGTGCTGTTGTCGGACCCGTACTTCAGCTGGAATAAGTTCTTGCACCTCAAGAAGAAGTAGAGGTAGCGGGGAAAAGTTAGAGTCTCCCTTGTGAAGAGCAGGGGAGATTTTTTGTGTGCTATAATCCGGCATATTCCAGCAGAAAGGGCGTGCAGATTTGATTATCACACGTATAACCGCAGGCATGGGTAACCAGATGTTCATGTATGCTGCGGGGCTTTCCTTGTCTCAGCGTCTGAATACCGAATTGAAATTAGACCTGCTCGGCTTCACTTCGGGCAGTTCTCGGAAATACACTTTGGACACATTCCCCAACATAACAGAATCGCCTGCAACGCTCCGTGAAGTTTGGGCATTAGCACCGTTTATGGCAGTTGCGGACTATTTTCACGTGTGGGGGAACAGCATATTCCAGCATCCGTTCAGGCGGCTTCTGTATGAGGCAATGAGCAGGACGGGACTTCTCGAGACAGGGAGGGCAGAACACCGCAAGAGGACCCCGGGCAGCGGACGTGCTCCCATACCGTTTTCGAGGGTATATTTTCCGCCGGACTTCTCGTATTCTGAGGAGTTCGGGCAGATTCGGGACAACACATATATTACCGGCTATTGGGAGTCAGAAAAATTCTTCGCAGGAATATCGAGCCTGATACGCAAAAAGTTCACCTTCCCTCCTGAATGCTTTGACCCTGAGCTGTCAGCAGAAATCAAGTCCTCCAACTCAATAGCTGTTCACGTCCGTCTTGGGGACAAGGCCGCCGCAGACAAGTCGCATACCCCTAAAGTTGTGTCTTACCTGAAGTCGGCTTTGTGCAAGATTGAGGAGCTCTCGGACGGGCCGAAATTTTTCGTGTTCAGTGATGATATTGACTGGTGCAGAAAGAATCTTCCAGTCATTCACGAGGCAGAATATACGTATATTGGCGGAGCGGGGGGGGGGTATACACCTTCTCAGGATATGGCACTGATGACCCAATGCAAACACGTAATCACCGGGCCGAGCACGTTTTCATGGTGGGGAGCGTGGCTGAATGACAACCCCGGCAAAATCATCATTACTCCGAGTGTGGATATATGGCATTCGAACACGGAAGACAGGCGAGACCTGCTGCCCGATGAATGGATAAAGATAGGTATTTGACCATGAGGTGATTAATTATGCTCAGAAAAATTCTTGTGCCCTCAGCGTTAATTTTGGCACTGGCTCCGTTTGTTCTGTTCCCTGTGTGCGGTTCGCTCAAGGCCGACGGGACTCACATGGCCTGCTGGTACTCGGGAATATTCATCACGTTTGCCGGAGGGGCGATAGTTCTGCTCTCACTCCCGAAAAAGTTCCCTGCCCTGAGACTCTCACTCATTGCGATTCTGGCCGTAATGTGCTGGTTCGTCCCGCAGAGAATCATCAACTTTCCGCCGTTCGGACTCTGCGCCATGCCGGAACACTCTTGCAGGGCCTCAACGATGCCAGCAGTGGGGCTCTTGGTGATAGTGATTGTGGCTGTGAGCGTCTCGGGACTTGTTGCGTTGTTCGTGAAGGGGGAATAGCTGTGCTGTCAGTGAAGAACTTGTGCAAGGACTACCCGCGCGGGGGGCGGAAGTTCACCGCACTCGACAACGTTAATCTTGAGGTCAACGCCGGAGACTTCGTGAGCGTAATCGGGCGTTCGGGTTCGGGGAAATCCACGCTGCTAAACATCTTGGCCGGGCTTCTGAGTCCTACGTCGGGGAAGGTATATTTTCACGGTTCAGACTTGGCCGCAATGACCGACTCCGAACTCTCACGCCTGAGAAATGACGCAATAGGCTTCATTCCTCAGGGAGCCTCAGCACTTCCCGCCCTAACCGTCCTTGAGAATGTTATGCTGCCGTTCTGCATGTACCCTCACGAAGGGGATGGGGAGACTTACGCGCTCTCACTGCTGGAAAGATTCGGGATTGCCGGACTTGCTGAGGCTTACCCTTCGGACCTATCGGGAGGGGAACTCCGCAGGGCACTGATTGCCAGAGCGTTAATCAATCACCCTGAGATAATCATCGCTGATGAGCCGGTCTCTGATTTGGACGTGAAGTCCGCTGATGAAGTTATGAGACTCTTTGCTGGCCTGAATGCTGAAGGGGTTACGTTGCTAATCGTCTCTCATGACCTCGAGGGCCTGAAGTATTCGGGAAGGGTCTA
>JAFPZI010000201.1 GCA_017417365.1 Synergistaceae bacterium | reverse complement strand
GAGGAGGGCGGAAGAGTCAACGTTGTGGCCTCGACTCAGATTCCCCACATCACGAGGCGTTGTATAGCCCAAGCACTAGGCGTTGACTGGGGGCGAGTGCGTCTGGTGAAGCCCTACATAGGCGGAGGTTTCGGCAACAAACAGGATGCCCTCTATGAGCCTCTATGCGCGTGGTTGAGCACCCAAGTCGGAGGCCGTCTGGTCAAGCTCGAATGCACTCGTGAGGAGACCTTCACCAACAACCGAGTCCGCCACGCAATTCGCTATCACTTCATCTCATGGTTACGCCCCGACGGGACTCTAGTTGCCCGCAAAGCCGAATGCTTCTCGAATCAGGGAGCCTACGCCTCGCATGGCCACTCAATCTGCGCAAAGGGTTTGGGCTCAATCCCGCAGATTTACCCGTGCGAGAACTTCGAGGGGGACGGCTGGACAGTCTTCACCAACAGGCAGGTAGCCGGAGCTATGCGTGGTTACGGAATGCCCCAAGCTACTTTTGCCACAGAGTCCCACACTGAGGACATTTGCGCTTCGTTGGGCCTTGACCCGTTAGCTTACCGGCGCAAAACCGTAATGCCTGTGGGCTACGTTGATGCCTTCTCCAAGAATGAGCTTTACTCCGACACGTTCAACCAGACCCTAGACGCTGGGATGAAGTACATAGACTACGAGCGAAAGAGGGCAGAATACTCTCACCAAACCGGCCAAGTCAGGCGTGGAATCGGTGTAGCGTTATTCTGGTACAACACCGCAGTTTGGCCGATAGCTCTCGAGACCTCAGCGTGCAGAATGGTCATGAATCAGGACGGGTCAATACAGCTTCAGGTAGGTGAGACGGAAATTGGGCAGGGAGCGGACACAGCATTTGCCCAGATGGCGGCAGAGACTCTTGGTCTTCCGTTCGAGAAGGTTCACGTTGTCTCATGCCAAGATACCGACGTTACCCCCTACGGCACGGGAGCCTACGCATCGCGCCAGACCTACACCGCAGGAATGGCCATAAGGGGTTGTGCTGAGGCGTTCAAGTCCCACATTCTGGAGGTCGCTTACCGTTATACCCGAATGCAGCCATACATCATGGACATTGCAGACGGCAACATCATCCGCAGGACCGACGGCAGGGTGTTAATGTCTCTTGGGGATTTGGCCATGAGGACACTATACGACCTTGACCACAACGAACATTTAACGATGGAGAAATCCACGCAGATTAAGACCAACGCCTACACTTTCGGGTGCTGCTTTGCTGAGGTGGAAGTGGATTTGGCTATGTGCAGTGTTAAGGTCTTGGACATTATCAACGTCCACGATGCCGGAAGGTTAATCAACCCCGCCCTAGCTGCTGCACAAGTTCACGGGGGAATGAGCATGGGAATCGGTTACGCCCTGTCCGAGAAAATGTTGTACGACGAGAAAACCGGCAAACTCTTAAACGGTAACCTTCTCGACTACAAGCTCTCAACAATGATGGATCACCCTCACCTTGAGGCCCAGTTCATCGAGAACCCCGAACCCACCAGCGCATACGGAACTAAGGGACTCGGAGAACCTCCCGTGCCTCCCGTAGCACCGGCAATCCGCAACGCAATCTTCAACGCTACAGGAGTTGCCTTCAGGGAGATACCCATACGCCCTCACTTAATGTACGAGAAGTTCACAGAGGCCGGCTTAATTTAGGGGAGGTGAAGCGGAATGTACGATGTCAAAGCAGTTTATGAGGCAAAAAGTGTGTCAGAAGCAATCTCGCTCCGTCAAGAGCACCCGCAGGCAGTAATCATAGCTGGAGGTTCTGACGTGCTGATAAAGATTCGCGAGGGCAAATTAGCAGGCTGTGAGTTAATCAGCATTTACGGAATCGATTCGCTGAGGGGAGTAACGCTTGAGGCCGACGGAACTCTACGGATTGGTTCACTGACCTCATTCTCACACATAACCCGCAACGCCCTAATCCAGAAGTATATTAACGTTCTCGGCGAGGCGGTCGACAAGGTCGGAGGCCCCCAAATCCGGGCAATAGGGACAATCGGCGGCAATACCTGCAACGGAGTTACGAGCGCGGACTCTGCCTCTACTCTCATGGCTTGGGACGCTGTGATTGAGCTTACCGGGCCTGAAGGTGTGCGTAGGGTGCCTATCGAGAAGTTCTACGTTGGGGCTGGACGAGTGGACATTCAGGCCGGAGAGATTCAGACGGGAATACTAATCCCCAAAGAGTCCTACGAGAATTGCGCCGGGCACTACATCAAGTACGGAATGCGCAACGCTATGGAGATTGCGACGACTGGTTGTTCTGTGAACGTTAGGCTGTCAGCGGACAAGAAAACCCTTGAGCGTCTGAGGATCGGTTACGGTGTTGCTGGACCCGTCCCTATCCGAGCGCACAAGACGGAAGCGGCCTTCAACGGTGCGGGCGTCTCACTTGCAACGGCAGAAGGAATCTCGAAGTCAGTGCTTGAGGACGTGAACCCCCGGGACAGCTGGAGGGCCTCAAGGGATATGCGGCTGCATTTGTGTTCCGAGATGGCCAAGCGTGGATTTATTGAGGCCGTGAGATTATGCGGAGGTGAAATCCTATGAGCGGTCAATACAAACTAGTAACCTGCACGATTAACGGCAAAGAACGTACGGCAATGGTCGATGTCCGGGCCTCATTGACGGACATGCTGAGGAACGATTACGGCCTAACGAGCGTGAAGAAGGGCTGTGAAGTCGGTGAATGCGGAGCTTGTGCGGTAATCATTGACGGCGAGTGCTACAACTCCTGCATATACCTAGCAATCTGGGCGGACGGTAAGAACATCACGACTCTTGAGGGCCTCACCCTTCCCGACGGGACATTATCGGACATCCAACAGGCATTCGTTGACGAGGCAGCGATACAGTGCGGGTTCTGTTCACCTGGCTTTATCGTGGAGGCCGAGTCATTCCTGAAGAAGGGAAAAATCTACACAGATGACGAACTCCGTAAATTATTATCGGGCCATTTGTGCCGGTGCACTGGCTACGAAAACATTCTTCGTGCGGTCAAGAAGGTAATGCATTCACGCCAAGAATCTTAATCACCCTCACTCACTGATATAATAACTCTCGAATTTAACCCATTCACACAAAGGAGAGTTATACATTTGAGACTTGACGCACAACAAGTGAACGAGATAGCCCAAGAGTCCCGCCTCCTCCTCACAGAACAGGAACTCGACGGGGCTGTCCGTTACATTAATAACTTTCTCGACATGCTAGACCGTTTCAAGGAGTTAGACCTGAAGGACGTAGAGCCGTTCAGTTTTGCGGAAGCGTTAGAATGCCCCCTGCGAGACGACAAAGTGATACCCTTCACGGACACAGAAGCAATTCTCCACGAGAGCGGCCACGTAGACGGGTCATACTTCAAGGTACCCAGAATAATCGAGGAATAATCATGGAACTATACGAACTTAATTTACGCGACGCAATAGCCGGACTGAGGGACAAGAAATTTTCTGCCTCCGAACTGTTCGACTCCTGCAAGGCACGAATCGACTCCTGCGAGGGGAAAATTCACGCCTTCATCACCCGCACCGACTCAACACCCCAACCCTGCGCAAACCCTTCGGGACTTTTGGCGGGGATTCCGACTGTCCTCAAGGATAATCTTTGCACGCGAGGAATCCGAACAACGGCAGCGAGCAAGATTCTCGGTGAGTGGAGGCCGCCCTACGACGCTACAGCGTGGAAGTCCCTCAAGGAAGCCGGAGCAATCCTCATGGGCAAGGTGAACATGGACGAGTTCGCGATGGGGAACACCTGCGGAAATTCAGCTTTCGGCCCAACGCACAACCCTAACGACATTTCTCGTGTACCCGGTGGTTCTTCCGGCGGGAGTGCAGCGGCAGTGAGCGCGGGCTATGTTCCGTTCTCGCTCGGCTCGGACACGGGAGGGTCAATCCGTCAGCCTGCCTCATTCTGCGGGGTCTACGGCCTCAAACCCACTTACGGAATGGTGAGCCGTTACGGCCTGATCTCCTACGGTTCTTCGCTGGACCAGATAGGCCCGTTCGCCCGAACAGTTGAGGACTTGCAGGTAATAATGTCAGTGATTTCGGGACATGACCCAATGGACTCGAGCAGTTTCCGGGACAGGCCTCACGATTTTTCCCGCAAGGATGATTTCAGCCTCAAGGGTAAGCGCGTGGCACTGGTCAAAGAGTTTCAGGACTTCACCCTAGACGCACCCATAGCCGAAGCGATGGCCAAGACCCGCAAGATTCTCGAGGACGAGGGAGCAATCATCACGGAAATATCGTTACCTGTTGTTGCTCGTTACGCTGTGGCGTGCTATTACGCTCTGGCGATGAGTGAGGCACACACAAACCTTGAGCGTTACGACGGGGTAAGGCTCGGCTACACGGTAAAGGACGCTCCCGGCATTAAGGAGATGTTCGAGCGTGTTCGTTCCTACGGTTTCGGCAGCGAGGTCAAGGCCAGAATCATAGCTGGTACGTGCCTGACTGAACCGACGCGCTGTGAAGAGTACTACGTTGCGGCAACGAAGGTCAGGACGTTAATTGCTCAGGAGTTCACGAGGGCCTTCGGTGAGACTGAATTTATCCTGCAGCCCGTAACGCCCTCACTGCCCGGCAAAATCGGTGAGCCTGAGGAGGACGCTATGAAGGGTTACGAGACCGACCTATACACGCTCCCTGTGAACTTGGCCGGACTTCCGGGATTATCATTCTTCACGGGTTACGCCGGGAGTCTGCCTGTTGGGTTGCAGTTAATCGGCCCGCGCTGGAGCGACTCTGACCTCCTGAACACTGGGATAATCCTTGAGCGGCACTTAGGAACACCGAAAATTGCGAACGGAGGGGAATGCTAGAATGCCCGAATTGACATTTACGCCCGTAATAGGGATTGAGATACATATACGCCTGAAGTCGGACTCAAAACTTTTCTGTTCCTGCTCGACGAACACCGACGCTCCTGCGAACACGAACATTTGCCCTGTCTGCATGGGCCTTCCGGGGACTCTGCCACACCTTAACCACAGAGTCGTAGAACAGGGAATGCTAGCGGGTTTTGCGCTGAACTGCGGGATTCGTCCGAAGTCATTATTCTTCAGGAAGTCATATTTCTACCCTGACCTGCCCAAAGGCCATCAGGTGAGCCAGTGCGATTTACCAATCACAACGTCAGGCTACATTGAGGTACACGACTCGGACGGCAACCTGAAGAAGATTCGCGTACACCACCTTCACTTGGAGGAGGACGTAGGGAGCCTTCACCACAGCGGCTCAGACGGGAGGCTGGAGGGGGCAGCGACATCCTACGTTGACTACAACAGGTCCGGGACTCCTCTTGCGGAAATAGTCTCTGAACCCGACGTAGCTTCTTCCGCTGAGGCAGTGGAGTACGTTATGACTCTCCGGCGGAGGGTAATCTACTCTGGAGCTTCCGACGTTGAGCTGGAGAAGGGAATGATGCGCTTTGACGCAAATGTGTCGATGAAGTGTTCTGACGGCCGTTGGGGCAAAAAAGTTGAGGTTAAGAACATGAACTCGTTCAAGGCACTGGAGAGGGCGATAGAGTACGAGATTAAGCGGCAGAGAAAGATAATGCTTCAGGGCGGGGAAGTCATGCAGGAGACCCGGCACTGGAACGACGCAAAAGGTGTAACTTCACCTTCCCGAGTGAAGGAGTCGTATAGGAAGTTCATAGTTGAACCGGACCTGCCTCCGCTGTATATCTCTCAGGAGTGGATTGACCGAGTAGCTGCGAGAATGCCCGAAATGCCCGATGTGAAGGCGAATCGTTACGTTGCTGACTGGGGGATTCCCCGTGAGGTTGCTGAAGTCCTGACCGACGATAAGAACTTGGCGGCATACTTTGAGGGCTGCGTTGAGGTGGGAGCGAATCCCGTGAGGGCGGCTCATTGGGTGCGTACGGAGGTCTTGCGTGTGCTGAACGAGACCGGCAAGAAGATCGGTGAGTTCACTGTGAGGCCGGAAGTTTTGGCGGGGCTTGTTGCGCGGGTTGATGACGGGAAGCTGTCGACGACTCAGGGCAAAGAAGTTTTTGACCACATGTGCGCGTCTGGCTCTGGTATTGAGGAGTCGATTAAGGCACTGGGAATCACTGAGGGCGGAGTTGCCGGTAACGCATTGACGGAGATAATAGCGTCGGTGATAGCGGCGAACCCTGACGTACTGGAGGAGATCCGCTCAGGGAAGGACAAGAAGGGCAAGAAGCTGAAGTTCCTGCAGGGTCTGGTGATGAAGGAGACTAAGGGGCAGGCCAAGCCCCAAGAAGTAGCGGAGGCCATAGCTGAAGCCGTGAAGTAAGTAAAACATTCCCCCTTTGAGTTCTCGAGGGGGAAACATTAATTATTCTGCGAACTTTTCTCTATCATTCTGTCGACGCGTTCCCAAAATTGCTGTGAGAACTCTGACGTAGCAGGAACTTCGAGCCTCTGCGATCCGAGTTCGAACACTAACATTCCTTTATTCATAGTGATGGAGCTTTCCTGAATTTCATGTTTTTGCCCCTTAGTGAAATACTCCACAGGTTTCTCTAGGACTTCTGACAACTTCAGCATGTAATAATGACTCGGTGTGGAATATCCTCTTTCCCATCGTGAGACAAGATTACCTTCTGTGCCTATGAGTGCGCCTAATTCAGCCTGAGTTAATCCTTTAGCATTCCGTAATTCTCTAATTAATGTGCCGTCAATCATAAAATTCGCCTCATTCATCAAGAATAAAAGACTAGCAACTAGATATGTGTACATGATAAATGCTGTTGACAGAAATAAAAAAGTCAATTACTATTATGAACATGACTAGCTTTTAGAGGCTAATAAAAGTATTATACTTCCCTCATTCCAACTCGTATTAACGCCAATATTAGTCCTAAAGACTAGGACAAATAATCTTTATGAGAGGAATGATGTTTTATGAGGAAGTCATCAGTATTAATTTTGTTGTTGGTATTGTTCTGCGGCGTAATGAGTTCAGGAGCTTCTGCTCTTGTATACACCTATCCTGGCAATGCGCCTGATGGTACTTCGTGGCAGACATGGGGAAGTAGAGCCGTTATTGATTACATGAGCTCTTACTATGGACGCGACACTCCTGATGGTATCTTCAAGTCAAACTGTTTTATGTTCGTAAGGCTTGTGCTTAAACTGGAGAACGAGGCTGGCTATAAGAGAGGCTATATAACGAACTATAACGGTAGCTATAAAGGACCGTATCCTTATGGCAGGGAATTATATACTTACGGCGGAGCGTCAATAGTTACTCAACACTTTAATGATCGTGATGGGATGCCTACTGCCAGTATAGTTGAGAAACATTTCTCTAAGGCGCATACGGCAGACGTGGTACAGATGTGCTGGGGAAGCAGTCAGCATACTGCATTGATTAACGGTTTTGAGGAACGAGACGGTAAAAGAGGAGTCCGTTTCTTCCATGCAAATCAAGGATATAGTCGTGTCATCAAGGAAGAATTTTTCAGCTTTGAGACATTAGCCGAGAAGTATAGTGTTCCCCGCGATAAAGGAGGATTCACTATTTATTGCTTCGGCCATGCACCAGGCGGAGAAAGTGCACCGTGGATTACTCCTCCAGGCCTCCCCATAAATTCCGCAAACTTCCCAGACCCTGTGTTCCGCGATTACGTCAGCTACTACGACACCAACCGCGACGGATACTTCAGCGACGCAGAAATCGAGGCCATAACTGACTTTTCTTGGCATGGTGGCCCGCATCCCGATAACGTCAACCCTAACGCTTGGTCAGGCTACGAACCCAAAGCCCTGATTAACGAAAACGGCAACGGCGAAAAATGGGCAAGCATCAAGAGCATCGAGGGCGTGAAGCTGTTCAAGAATCTGGAGTCCCTCTACGTCTACAATGACAGCCTCTCTGGAGCAATCGACATCAGCGGCATGAAGAAGCTCAAAGATTTCCGCTGCTACGGCAACAGAATCACGAGCATCAACGCCAGCAACTGTTCTGCCCTCCAGCGTCTCGAGTGCCAGAGCAACCGCCTTAGTTCCATCAACTTGGCCGGCTGCAGCCAGCTCGAATATCTTGATGTCTCCGATAACTATTTACGCTCTCTGAGGTTTGACGACTATACTTTTGACACTTCGCACCTGAAGACTCTTAAGTGCAGGGATAACCTCCTAACGTACCTGAGTGCGTCATACTGCGATTCTCTGCAGGTTGTGGACTGCTCGAGCAATATGCTTTATTCCCTGTACCTGAACGGCTGCCCGAACCTCACAGAAATTTACTGCCAGAACAACAGCAGCCTCCGCAGTATATCTCTTGGGACTGTCAGCACAAAGAAGCTCAGAGTTCTAGAACATGACTCAAGTTTGGATTCTGCCCTGCGCTCATACCTGCCGCGAATAACTTCATCCAACATCCCTAGCACTGCTTCCGTAGGAAAGAGCTACTCGGGATATATCAAGGCTTCAGGCTCAGGAATTATTACTTACGGCTCAACTGCATTGCTCTCTGCTCACGGCCTCACCATCAATGAGGACACAGGCAGAATAACCGGGACTCCGAAGTACTCAGGGACGTACAGCTACAAATTCTTCGCTGAGAACTTCGCGGGCACTGTCAGCAGGGACGCAACAATCACCATCTCAGGCAGGAACGCCCCGAGAATCATCACAACATCCATCAAGACCTTGAAGAAGGGAACGTATTACGGTCCATCGGCTTTCTACACGAATAATATCCCCGTCAAGGCAACGGGCGGAACTGTGCCCATGACTTGGAGCAAATACAGCGGGACACTTCCTGCGGGACTCTCGCTGAGCTACACGAGCAGCAGTACTGTTTACCTTACGGGAACTCCTAAGACTACAGGATATTACGGCTTTACCCTGAAGGTCAGGGACAGATACGGGCTTGAGGACACCCAATACTTCTATGTAAGGGTCAAATAAGGGATTAATGAAGGATAGTCAACATAAACATTAACGCCAAAGAGTCTCTCACACTGAGAGGCTCTTTCTTGTTATCACGATTGTTCCTCGAAATACCTCGCGGCCTTGTGCATTACTCCATTCACGAATCTCGGCGAGTCCTTCGTCCCGAAATCATCCGCCAAGTTCGACGCTTCAGTTATCGCTGCCCTCACCGGAAGAGTCTTCAACATGAACGCCTCAAGAAGCATCAGCCTCAATATCGTCCTGTCAACGCTCACCATACGTTCAGGCCTCCACCCAGTAACCACACGCAGCAGCACCCCGTCAATCTCGCTGCGCCTGCTCCACACCTGAGAGACCAGCTCACGGCAGCGCGCCTTGACTTCTGGCGTGTCCTCCTGTGTCAATTCATCAAGATTCAGGAACAGCTCCAGCGACTCCCCGAAATCCTGACCAGGACAAATATCCATGGAGTACAAGAACTGCACCGCCAATTCACGCGACCTGTGAAGGGCCTCGAACTTCCTGCCTATATACTTTTTCTCTGCCATAATCACGCGCTCCTGAAATGCTTTGCGAGAACGTTCAGACCCCGGACAGCAAACCACGCCGCCGCACCCCAGAATGACACCCAGAAGAACCCCTCAGCCCCAGCCGTTACCAGCACTGCCGCACACGCAGACACTCCCGCCCACACATACGGATTCCGAACCGCCTGCATTATGCTCCGCTCGGGACTCGCCCATATCACTGAAGCCTTTATCCCCATAGGCTTGAACACCGCAGAAAAATGGCTCTCCACGTCCTTCTTAGTCTCGGGGATAATTCCTTCATCGCTCAGAACTATATTCATTCCGGCCTCATCCTTGCGCACTGCCGGTGAAAGAGCCACACCGAACAATCTCAACCTCGACTTCAGGACATCGTCAGCAAAATCCATGAGGCCCTCGCACGAAATCTTGATTAACCCGTAATGATTGCTCTTCCACAGAAAATACATGCCAAGTCTTCCTCGTCGTCGGGGGCCTTCTCTGTGTTCACGTCCAGCTGATACGAGTCCTCTGCGCTCGTGTAGATCCCCTGAACGTTCACATTGACCGCCTTCACGCTGTAGCCCGTGTAGCGTTCAAGATTGTCCTTGATCTTCTCCTGAACGTCCCAAGCCATGTCCGGGATTCTCTGGCCGTACTTGACCAACACATATGCATCAATGGAGATAGTGCCCTGCGAGTGCTCGACGGACACACGGATTCCTCCGCCTCCCTTGCGGCCAAGCCCGAACTTTGAGCCTAATTTCGCTGCTGTCTTGATGTTGGGGATTCCCTGAATGGTTTTGCTGGCGAGCTCGATTATTACGTCCTCAGAAATGTGGATTAATCCGCCGTCAGCACCCTTCTCGCCTGGCAAGACTAGTTACCCTTTTTCGCCCGTTCCAGGTATGCGCCGGTTCTGGTGTCCACGACTATATCTTCTCCCGGCTCAACGAACACAGGCACAGTTACCACGAGCCCCGTCTCGAGCGTCGCGGGTTTTCCGCCTCCTGTAACAGTGTCGCCCTTGAACGCCGGCGGTGTGTCAACTACCTTCATAGTTACGCTCTTGGGAAGCTCTATGCCCATGACTTTGCCCTCGAAGTACTCTATCTGAATCTCTATGTCGTCAACTAGGTATTTCGCGGCCTCACCCAAAACTTGAGGAGACAACCTCATTTCCTCATACGTGGCCAAGTCCATGAACACATAGTCCCCGCCGTCCCTGTAGGAATACTGCGCGGGTTTGTCCTCATAGATTATGCGCTCGAACTTTTCGCCGGGCTTGAAGGAATTTTCCACGATTGAGCCGGTCTCGACGTTGCGTAACTTCGTGCGGACAACTGCACCGCCCCTGCCCATCTTGTGGTGGTCGTACTCTACTATTTCCCAGATGCCGCCCTGCCAGCGGAATTTCAGACCGACATAAAAACTTGTGGTATCTGCAACTGCCATGAATAATTAACCTCCTGATAAGTCTTGAGAGTATATTATATTATACGCGGCTCATTTCGTGTCAAGAATATACGGCGTTACTATCATGACGGCCTGAGATTTTATCTTCTCCCTAGACGATGACCTGAACAGAAGGCCTATCAGCGGAATATCTCCCATAATGGGTACCTTTGCCTTAACCGAAGTGTTTATCTCTTGGAACAATCCCCCGACAACAAACGGCATTCCGTCCTTGACCCTGATTTTTGTGGTCAAGTCGCGGTTTGCAGACCTCATGTTGCCGTCGCTGTCCGAACCGAGATAGTCGCCGGTGTTAATCGTGAGTTCCAGATAGATATAGCCGTTGTCCTCAATCTTTGGCTTGAACTTGAGCTCCGGCCCGACCTCCGTAGTGTCCCACTGGATATTTCCCTTCTCGTTGATGCCTGACCTGTACATGATGTCCTGCTTGAGCTTTATCGTGGCTTCTTGGCCGTCTATGGCTATAACTGAAGGGTTCGCTATGGTCTTGCCCTTGTCATTATTCTCAAGTGCGTTAAGTGTGGCAGTTATGTACCTGTCCAGAGCGGAACGCCCCTGACTGTACGACATGTCCGTGTATGTGAGTGAACCTGTGCTCTCTTCGCCGAATTGGCTGAGGAACGTCCATTCATCGTAGACTGCATTTATTGCTGCCTGTACGTCCTTAGTTGCTTGTTCGGAGAACTCGAAGATACTCGCTCGGATCATGACCTGCTTTGCCGGAACGTCTATATCTTTGAGGAGTTTCTCTACTTCCTCCATGCGGGCCGGGTTGGTGTGGACGTAGAGGGTCCTCATGCGCTCGTCTATCGTAATCTCGGAGTCCTGAAGCCCCGTAAGAGTCTTGAGAAGCGTAACGGCCTGTGCTGGTTCGGCGTAAGACACACGGAAGGACTTAATCTCCCTCTCTCCTGAAAGACGGTAAAGCCCCGCCCGAGTCCCGAATGCCGTGATATTCTCCGCATACTGGTAGCAGGCCAAGTCATAAGTCCTCATCAGGTAATTGAGCACGTCATCGATTCTTACGTCATTAAGCGACATGGTAACGAGAGTGTTGCTGCTAGTTGTGGCGGTAGTTCCTGCGGGTGTGGTGCTTGTTACAGTTGAGCTTCCTGAATTGCTGCCTCTGGGAAAAGTCGTATCGAACAGTGCCGTACGCTCAAGGGCATTCATGAGGAGCCTGAACACGTCCTGAAGCTCAATGTCCCTAAGCTCTATAGTAATTCTTGCGTTTGCGCTGAAGGGCAGAGTGCTCTGCGGGTAAAGCACCGTCGACTTAGGTGGCACTAAGGCTACTCCCTGAGCCTGAGCCTGCGGGCTTGTTCCCGAAATCCTGAACGTGTAGCCTCCCCGAGTCCTTGCGGAAGAATTAATCTTCAGGGCCAGTGAGGACTCTATGTGTATCACGACTTTCTGGTCAGGCGATAAGAATTTCACCTCGAAGTCCGTAATCATCGGCAGAGTCTCTATGCTCGCCGACGCAGAAGAATTTATGCTCTCGATATTCTCCGCCCTTGTGCCATTAATGGTAATCACTAACGAATCATCACTAGTAATTTTCGCGGCCGGAGCGGGTAACTTTCTCCCCGACAACTGCAGAACAAATTCATCACCGCCCAGCTGGTAGGCACTGCATCCAGTCAGAAGCGGGCCTGAATATTTTTCCCTCTTCACGGACCTAACAGAAGAGCAAATCCCCTCATCAGCAGACACTAGCAACAATAATGCGGCCAAGACAAAAAACTTCTTCCACATGCTCAAGCCTCACTTCACTTCTTTATGGATTTGTCTAAGGTAGAATGTATTATACTACTTATCAGGAAAATTTCTTAACTTTCAGTGCGTATTAATAGCAATACCTTCTGTGGTAATGAAGTCTATAGAGGGCCGTGAATCCTTTGACGCAGCACCCTTCAGGCCCAAACCGTATGTTTCTTCCTTGCTGTTCTTCCTGACGGTGATACCTTCGCGGGTGATTCTGACGACGCGTCCTGCCTCACCTGGGAGACTTTTGCCGAGCCTGACGATTAGTCCCTTGTGGGAAGCGTAATCAATGACGGCGTATTTGTTCTTGCCCTGAAACATGAGGGCTTTGACGACGATATTATCCCTCTGCTGTTCTGCCGGGGGTTCAGGGACGGTGATAGTAGGGATTCCGCTGATGTCGCCGATGCCGTCCTCACCGTAGCCCTCAATGTTGAAGGGTTTGCGGTTCATTGCGCTCATCTGCTGTGCGATTGCCGCGCCTCCTGTCCTCATGGTGCCGATCAGTTCCGCTGTAGCCGCAGCTCTCTCGATAAGGCTGGAGTCCCGGGAAGCTGAGGGTGTGGTGTCCGAAGATATAGCCTCGCTGAGGTTGGAGATTCTTCCGGCCCTAAAGTAGTTCAAGGCGGCCCACATTATTCCAGCGAAGAGGAGGAAGAAGCACAGCCAGCGGATTAATTTGGCCCTGTCCTCGTCATAGACGCCGGTCAGGACTTCCCAGAAATAAGTGAAGCCTTCACCGAGAGCGTTCATGAGTTATCTCCCGACAAGATGGCCTCAATCACTATTTCAGCGTCAACGAAATCGACTGGGTTAGCCTGGTCTCTGTGAATCTTGAGTGAAGTAATTCTAGAGGCGAAGGGCATCATTCTGAAGTCAGCGAAGAGTTGTGCGAGGGAGTAATAATTTCCCTGAATGTTGAGGTTAATCTGGTTAGGTTTTTGCTGGTCGGAGTTGAGGGAAATAATATTAAGGCTGTTGTTCTCTACGGCGTTCTGTACGTGGGAGCTGAACTCTACAGTGTCTGAGGCGGCACCGGTATTCTCCACGTTGAGGCCTGCGACTTCGGTGAGGCTGAGGTTTCTGCTCTGCATGGAGGCCATGATTCTGGAGGCATTAGCACTTTCTTCTGAGAGCATGTCATATTCTTCTCTGTAGGCTCTAAGTTCCTTCATGGACCACCAGACGCCGCCGATGAGGGCCATACAGAAAGCGATAAACATTGCGAGAAAAGCCAAATAAATATTCTTGCCCATGACTATAAATATTATTATGAGTGAAATTTTTGGTGAGATTATAGACCAATATTTAACTCAGGTCAAAATTATAGCCCCAAAGTTTTTGGACTTTGAGGCTGTTGTTTGCGAAATGGAGCCGATTTTCGGATTTGAACCGAAGACCCCAACATTACCATGGATGTGCTCTGCCGGCTGAGCTAAATCGGCTTGTATTGTTTATGGGCGGGTGGGCGGGGTTGATGAAAGCGAAGGCCTGACGAGCTTTCATCACAGAACTTCCTATCATGAGACTTTCATCGGGAGACGAACTTTCATCACAGGACCTTACTCACGATATGAACTTTCATTATGAGATTCTCATCACAAGATGAATTTCATCATAGAACTTCCCTCACGATACAAACTTCCATTACAGAATTTCCCTCACGAGATAAATTCATCACACAATTTCATTCACGAGATAAACTTTCATCATGAGACTCTCATCACAAGACTAAATTCCATGACGGAAACTCCCATCATTAGACGAATATTCATTACAGAACTTTCATCATGAGATTTCCATCACGAGATTCTCACCATGAGATTAACTCCCATCACAGAATTTCCCTCACGATATGCACTCTTGTCATGAAGCCTTCCTCTTGAGACTAACTTCCATCACGAGACAAATTTTCATCATGGAATCTTACATCACAAGACTAACCTTCATTACAGAACTTTACATACCTTTCATCAGGAAAACTTTACGGAGCTTTCATCACGAGAAATTAACTACAAGACTTTAACAAGAAAGTAGCCCATGACGAAAAACTTACCTTAACGCACTACACTCTGCCCTAAATTCTCAAATTTTGGTGGTGGAACATGGATTTGAACCATGGTAGGCTCCCGCCGACAGATTTACAGTCTGTTGCCATTGACCACTCGGCCATTCCACCACATTATTCACTTGTCAACTTACTGGAGCCGGCAAGGGGATTCGAACCTCCGACCTGCTGATTACAAGTCAGCTGCTCTACCGACTGAGCTACACCGGCTTCAACAAGCTAGCATTCTACAAGGCTTTAGTGATTCTGTCAAGTTCAGAACACTCTTACCTGTCTGTTTGGTGAGACAGATAACACGTTAGGGTTGGCCTTGAGGGAAGCTATTAACTCCTCAGTAGTCTTTGTGTCCGACGTAATGAACACGAAGATATTGCCTTCCTTGTTCATGAGGGACAAAGAATCGAACATGTTCGATATTTTTGCGTCTGACGATGCCGCTGCGGTGTCTAGGTATTTGCGGATCGGTCCGTCCTTGAGGCTCTGTTCGGTTAGGGTCATGCCTTCGGGAGTCCTGAACACCGCGAGAACTTCGCCCCTTGTTGTCTGTGCGGAGAGGGCGGGGAATGCATGAATGAGCAGACATAGCAGCAAGAATATTTTTATTGTCTTCATTGGTGAACCTCCTTTGGTTGATTATTATAGTATCGGCAGGAAAGCCTCCGCAGTTAGTGAGATATTGCCGCTAAGTGAGACTGCGAGGCCATGAAGTGCGCTGGGAGTTGGGAAATGCGTGAATGAGCAGACAGAGTACCATTCGTGAACCTTCCGTGATTGATGAATCATATTGTCGGCAGGAAAAGCCCCCGCAGTCAGGGAACTACGGGGACAAATATTATTCTCTAGAGTAATGGGACAAACAGCAGGAAGCCTAACGTTCCTACACCGCACCCGCCAGCCAGACCTGCAATCACCGGCGCATACACCTTCCCCACCTCAAGACACACACGCTCACCCTGTGTCTATTGCCTTCCTGAAGACTAACGAGACTAACAGCAGGAGAAGCAACGTTCCACACCGCACCCAGCGACATGCACACATACTCACCCTGTGTCTAGCGTCTCCTGAAGACTAACGGGACGAACAGCAACACTCCCAACAGTCCCGAATCACATCCCCCTCCAGAACTCCCCGGCTCCACGTTTGGACGAGCAGCAATCACCGGCGCATAGACCTTCCCCGCCTCAAGATACGCACTCACGCTCACCCTGTGATCCTCCGGGACAACAGCCGTCTCCTCCCCGTCAGTCCCATAGAACACCGCCTCATCACTCACGGAAACTTCCGAGCCCCTCACGAACCCGTGCCAATCTAGAACATACCCCGCAGGCACATCACCAGACAGCACAACATCCCCAAAGCAAGCTATATCCTTCGACGTGTACACACCAGATTCACTCACGCTCACTTCCGGCAAGACCGCAGCAATCATTCTCCCATTCCCTGAGACCTGCCCAAGCTCACCAAGCGTCAACGATGATACTCCCCTAGCCTGACCCTGAATTACCCTGCGAGTCCCGGTCTCTCTTCCGGGAGTCGGCGTGTCCGACGTGCCGTCAGAAGCTATGTTGACTGTGAACGACCTCGAGTCCTCACCGGCTGAGTTCCTGACCCTCAGCGTGAATGTGAACGCTCCAGACTCTATCGGCGTGCTGAAAATATACCCGTTGCCGGCAAGAGACAACCCCGCAGGAAGTGCCCCGTCAAGGCTCCACGCTAACGGCCCAGTTCCCTCCGCTGTGAGTACATGTGTCCCGTAAGGACTGCCCTTCACACCATCAGGAAGAGTTGCGGCCGTGATCTCTGGACGCTCAAGAATCGTCAGCCCGAAAAGTTTCGCGTCAGACACCAACGAATCTTCAGGCAGTGCTGCAGCAATCACAACCTCGAAATTCCCAGCCTCAACAGGTGTACCCGTCAACCGTCCGTCGCTCGTTAGTGCCAAGCCCGGAACATCCCCTAACATGCTCCACGAGAGAGCAGCCTCATTCAGCGCGTCAAACTTGAAGTCGTAAGGCTCCCCCTTCACACCGTCAGAAAGATAGTGAGTCGTAATCACAGCAGGTTCTGTTACGGTGATTGCCATATCCTTGCTCACAGTGTCTATGCCGTTCTCAGCAAAAAGTGTGAAGTTGTATGTGCCGGCCGTAGTCGGAATCCCCTCGAGAAGGGCCGAATTGCTCCCGGCAGACAAGCTCAAACCGTCAGGAAAATCTCCGCTAGTCCTGAAAGTTACTGGGCCGCTCCCTGTGGTCGTGATAATATGCGAACTGTATACACCCCTCATTAATGCTATGCTTCCGTTTGAGGTGAACTCTAGGGCACTGTCCGTAACCGACAAAGGATAATCCCTGCTGATGGTCCCGGATTCGTTCGAGACAGAGATAATCACGTCAAAACTTCCCGTCTCTTCAGGGCGGCCGGTGATTCTCACTCGTTGTGTGTACGGCAGATCATCCATGTCAAGAATCTCGAACTCTAACCCGCTCGGCAGCCCCTGAACGTCCAAGCTCATAAGGTCCGCCCCACAAGCGTCTATCGTTTCTCCCGCGCCCTTGAGCCCCACGAATATTAACCTAACATCCCTGCTGTTCTCCGCACCGTAGAGCACGCCTCTCACTGCCGGAATAAGGTCCTTGCTCTGGAGTGTGGGAAGCTCAGGTTCGGACACGCTCACAGTGAAATCCATGCTGTCAGTTCCCGCGTAGTTCGACACGAGAAGGGTGAAGGAATATTCCCCAGCCTCCGAAGGTGTGAAGGTTATTACACCGGTCTCTGCGTCTAGGTCGATGCCGGGAAGATTACTCTTGCCGAGACTCCAAGTCATTGGCCAAGTCCCCGACGAAGTGGCAGCGACAATTTCACGGTACACGCCCCTATACGCCTTCAGGGATTTATCCGCGCTGATTTCGGGAGGGACTCCAGAGTCCGAGCTTATCGTGAAGACCCGGGAGTCCGAGCCGTAATCGTTCTCAGCAGTAACTATGAATGTCGCAGTGCCATCACTTAAGGGAGTTCCCGTGATGCTCCCGTCCGAAAAGGTCAGGCCTTCAGGGAGTTCACCATCAATGCTCCAAGTTACCGGCCCGGTTCCCGAAGCGCAGAACGTCATCCTGTAGGGCTGGTTCACCGTCGCTCCGTGTACCTGAGAATCCCGAATCACCGGCACTTCTGACTCTGCTCTCATGGAGTCCATGAAGTCAATCGCTCCCTCAAGGTCAAGAAGTCCATGCTGTGATGTTCCGTCGGCGCGAAGATGATTCCTGTTTGCCCCTCCGAGAAGGGCAGCCTTAATCTCTGAGGCCGAAGCGTCCGGGAAAATTGCCTTGAGGAGTGCCGCCGCACCTGCCACATGAGGTGTTGCCATCGATGTACCGTTCTTGCTGGCGTAAGGGTAAAGCCTGCTGAACTCGTCAATAGTGAAGTCATCAGAAGCATTTGTTCTGACTGTGCTGAAAATCGAGGCACCAGGTGCAGAAATGTCCACAAAGTTCGGGCTGTAGTTGCTGAAGGATGCCTTAG
>JAFPZI010000200.1 GCA_017417365.1 Synergistaceae bacterium | reverse complement strand
CTTGACGCTGGAGTGAGATTCCTTGAGCTGGCGTGCGGTCCCTGCTGTGCTATCGGCCAGACACCACCGACTAACGGAGTCGCTGTCCGAACGACTAACCGCAACTTCAAGGGACGGAGCGGCAACCCTAACGCAGAAGTTTACTTGGTGAGTCCAGAGTCCGCAGCAGCTACGGCGATAACCGGGACTTTTGCGAGCGCGTACGACATTCTCGGGGAGGACGTGAGGATTATCGAGTCTGTCCGTGAACCCGAAGCCTACCCAGTGAATGACAACCTGATTATCCCGCCGTTGAGCCCGGAGGAGGCCGCCCGTGTCGAAGTTGTGAAGGGCCCAAACATTGCGTATTTGCCGGTGCCCGACGCTCCAGAGGAGAATCTCACCGCCAAAATCTCACTCAAGGCCGGAGACAACGTGTCAACCGACGACATCACGCCTGCAAGCGCGGAGTTCAGTTCCATGCGGTCGAATATTCCGCTGATGAGCAAGTATTGTTTCCACAGGTATGACCCTGAGTTTGCGGAGAGGGCGAAATCTCTTGGCAAAAGCATTATTGTCGGAGGGGAGAATTACGGGCAGGGGTCTTCACGCGAACACGCAGCGATTAACCCGATGTTTCTGGGAGTGAAGTGCGTGATAGCCAAGAACATTGCGCGAATCCACAAGGGGAATCTCGTCAATCACGGAATAGTCCCGATGCTGTTCGAGAACCCTGAGGACTACGGCAAGTTAGAGCAGGGCGACACACTGGAGATTAGGGACTTCCCGGGACAGATCAAGGCCGGGCGGGTCAAGGTCAGGGACGTGGAGAAAGGTTTTGAGTTCTGGGCCAAGCCTGATATGTCGCCGACGGAAGTAGAAGTGTCTCTTGACGGAGGGCAGCTGAGGCACATAAAGAAGCAGTTAGCGGAAATGGGCATAACAACGAGCAAGTAAAGTTTTACCCCCTCATTTTCCCCCCTAAGATAGGGAGGATGTCGACCACAGGGAGACAGGGGGGTGTGATTAGAAAGGAGAATAGCAATGATAGCTTACGTAGGGTGCAGGACAACGGAACACCGCAACGCACGCGGCAAAGGTATACGGGCATTCAGGATTGACGAAGCCGGGGAGTGGCACGAGTTCCAGACCCTCAAGACCCCGGAGGAGAACCCATCATATCAGGCACTCGACCACACGGGAAAATTCTTGTACTCAGTTCACGGGGACTTCACTAAGGCCTCAAGCTACAGGGTGCTTCCTGATTACCGCCTCGAACTCTTGAACGTCATCGAGCTCGGCCCAACTGGACAGAACCCCGTGTTCATCGTTCCCGACAAGACGAATCGATACATGATTGTGGCCTCACTTCAGGGCGGGACCGTCCACGTGATCCGGCGCAACCCCGACGGCTCATTGGGTGAAATCGTCCACAGGACACACCTTCCCGGCAAGACTGACGGCACAGTGTCCTACGCTCACCAGTGCATTTGGGACAAGACTCAAACTTTCCTGTTCGTGGTAACTCAGGGCAGGAACAAGGGCTATGAATGGGTAAAGGTCTTCAGGTTTGACCCTGAGTCCGGCACCCTCACCGAGACCGACACCTACAAGGCCCGCCAGTATTCGGAGCCCCGCCACGTTTCGATTCACCCCAACAACAGATTCGTTTACCTCATCAACGAGAAGGGTAACTGCATGACTTTCTTCGAGTTCGACGACAAAGAGGGGAAGTTATACCCGCGTCAAATCCTGCCCTCACTGCCAGAAACTTACACCGGCGAGGGCCAAGCCAGCGCGTCAATCATGAGTGAACACGGGAAAATCCTCATCGGCTCCAACAGGATTCACGAGTCAATCGTTACCTACAGGGTTGACCAGAACACCGGCTGCATGAAGTTACTCGACTTCTACCCAACGTTAGGGCTAACCCCGCGCTTCATCACGTTCAACCCCGACTATTCGCGCTTCTACATCGCCAACGAGGACAGCGACACTATCGTGGAGATGAAGTTAGACGAGGACACCGGCAGGCTCAGCTACACGGGCAGGATAATCCCGACGGAAAGCCCCGTATGTATCACGTTCAGACAGGAGGACTAACAATGAATCTCGGAATACTCTCACTAATTGCGTTATTGCTCGCGATAATCATCGGCTTCTTGAGGAATGCGAACGTCGGAATACTTTGCTTGGCCTTCGCTATGGTTCTTGGCCTGTGGTTCAAGATTCCTAATGGGAAATTGCTTGCTGGGTTCAGTCCGTCAATCTTCATGCAGATGGTAGGAATAACTTACCTGTTCGGAATTATCAAGGTCAACGGGACGCTAGAACTTCTCGCGAAAAAGTTGCTCGGCCTTGTGGGAAAACGTGTGCACCTTATCCCAATAGTATTCTTCATAATCGGGGCAATCTTGAGCGGTATCGGTCCGGGGTCAATACCCTGCTTGGCGATAATCCCGGTAATAGCAATTCCTGTGGCGGTCTCGGCGGGGCTGAACCCGATAATGGTCGCGATAATTGGGGACTTCGGAGTGATGAGCGCGCGAATGAGTCCGCTGACACCTGAAGCTGCCGTAGTGAGTGAGCTTATGGTGAAGCAGGGCCTGCCTGGCAACACTATACCGTTAATGTTCTCGCTGATGCTGACGAGCATAGTTATGGCTTTGTTAGTGTTCGTGTATTACCGCGGCTGGAAGGTTGAGGCGTTGACCCGTGAGGCTGACGAGGGCGCGGAAGTTCCTAGAATGACCATGACGAATGTGCTTAGCGTTTTGGCTCTGGCTGTGTTGGCTGTGGGTGTGTTGTTCCTGAAGTGGAACGCTGGGTTCACGGGGTTCTTGTGCGGGACGGTGCTAATCTGTCTAGGGTGCGGGGACGAGAAGGCAGCGATTCGGTCCATCCCTTGGGGAGTAATCTTCATGATTATCGGAGTGGGTGTACTTATGCACATAGTAACGATTTCTGGGGGAATTGACCTGCTTATCGAGGCAATGAAGGGCATAATGACCACGCGGACGGCAGCGACGATCACTGGAGCTTTGGCGGGAATAATGAGTCTGTTCAGTTCGGGATTGGGAGTGGTGTTCCCGACGCTGATTCCGACGGCTGGAGGACTTGCGCAAAGTATGGGGGCTAATGCTGTGGAGATTTGTGCGGCTATAGTAATCGGCGGGACGATAGCGGGGTTCACTCCGATGTCTGTAACTGGAGCGTTGATTATGGCGGGTGCGGCACAGCAGGAGAATGCGGAGGCGAGATTTCCGCAGAACCGGTTGTTTATCGAGTTGTTTGCTGTGTCGTTTATCGGATTAGCGGTGTTAGGAGTCTTGGCGTATGCGGGACTCTATGGGATAACGATAACCATCGGAGCGTAAGAGAAATTGACTCCCCTGACTAGTTTTTGTGTTAGGGGAGAATTTTTGCGTTGATCTACCTAATTCGTAACTGCTTCTTAACCTCAATCATTAGTGCTTCTGGTCTGCTGCCCCTTTTGGGAGTGCTCCACCTGATTTCGTCGGAAGGCTTTATGTAATCCCGAGCAATAGTCTCGCCGTCATCACAGAAATTTATCGTCCTCAAGTGAACGTAAGTATTCTCCCTGAGATTGACCACGTACATTAGCAGACATACCCCGAGATCCATTCCATGAGGTATGTTGAAGTGTGGGTCTTGTCGCATTTGGGCTTTAGATTTTTCTGTGGGCCACCAAAGAGTGATGAAGGAAGCTAAGTGTGTCTGTCTGTCGTAGTCGATTTTGTCGGTGTACAAGTACATTTCGTAACCGTCATCCCTCCTCACGAACTTCGTCCCGGGGAGCTGTCGGCGTGGGTTCGGTCTTCTGGGAGTTGATGGAGTCTTAGGGCGCGGGGCAAGTCTAGGTGTCTCTGGTCTCACTAAGGCTCTGGCGGGTTTGTTGACTGCGGAACTGAAGAACTGACTCAAAACTGTGGGAGCAACCGCAAAATTCAGGTTCTGCCCGTCCGTGCGCAATTTCGTCGGCATTCCGATAACTTCACCCTGAAGATTAACCAACGCTCCTCCGCTCGAACCTGGAGAGACCGGGGCTGTGAACTGCACCCAAAGATTTTCGTCAAATTCCCTGATTGCGGATACTATGCCGTTCGAGACAGTGCCCGTGTAGCCTTTGGGATTCCCTATTGCTATTACTGCCTCACCCTGTTTGGGGAGTGCCGCGCTGATTCTCAAGAACGGTGAAGAGTAGGACAGATTGACCTTCAGCAGTGCCATATCTCTTACTGCGTCATAATCCTTCACTGCAGCATTCAGCCTCAGGCCGTCCCGTGTTGTTGCCGTAATCTGCCCTGCACCGTCTATTACGTGGTAGTTAGTCAGAATATCACCATGTGGACTCACGAAGAAGCCGCTTCCCGTTGCTCTGTCAGTCTCTATGAACAACATTGACGGCATAACTTTTTCCACAAGGGCAGTGTAGTCCGCTGGAGGGTTAGTGAGGGTTGCTTGAGGGGCGGGGGATTCTTCCTGCTTGGTGCGGATCCGTTCGAGCTCCCGTAAAATTCTCTCGTATTCTTGGCTCGGCACAGTCTCAACCACAGGCGGTGCACTCTCCTTGTGGAGCCTGTAGACGAAATAGACCACACCCCCAAAGCTCACGAGGAACACCGCAGCTATCACCACAGCAATTTTCAGCAACAGGCCTTCATTCTTGCGCTCGTCGGGTTTGGGCTCTTCAGGGGCGTAGAGTTCTTCATAGACCTCGAGCAGGTATTTATACGCCTCTTCAATGTCCGCACGCATTCTCCGGGCCTCACGGTATTCGGGTGTGTCGGGGGTGAAACGTGATGGGTCATATATCGCAATCTTAGTCCTGTAGTTTCTCTCTACCTTCTCAATGTCCAAATCTTCGTCATCAGGAGAAATCCCCAAGTACAAACATGCTTCGTCCAGTGTCATAAATCTTCCGCCTCTCTCGTGGTATTAAGTTATTATATAAGTTATTATAGATGATAGAAATACTCTGTAGAAATTCCGCCCCAACGTCTAAAATATTCACCAATCAATTCAACTTTTCACAGCAACAAAATTTATATTCAGGAGGTCCTATACTCATGAAGAAATTCGCTCTATCTCTCGCGTGTGTATTGCTTCTGGCAGTCTCCGCCTTCGGTGCCGAGTCCGTCAAAGCCTACACCACAATGGAGGAACCCCTAGCTAAAGCCCTGTTCGACGCTTTCGAGGCAGAAACAGGAATCAAAGTCGAGTGGGTACGTCTTTCCGGCGGTGAAGCCATTGCCCGTCTCGAAGCCGAACGCGCTAACCCTCAAGCCTCTATCTGGGTCGGTGGTGTCGGAACTCAGCACATCGAGGCAAAGTTACGCGGACTGTCCACGCCCTACCGTTCACGCGTCGCAAGCTCCATCCCCTCACGCTACAGGGACCCCGACAACTACTGGACTGGCCTCTACGTCGGACCAATCGCCTTCTGCATGAACACCGAACGCGCCAAAGAACTCGGCCTCACCATGCCCAGGAGCTGGGCAGACCTCACCAAACCCGAATACGCCAAGAAAGTCCGTGTTGCCCACCCAAGCACTTCAGGCACTGCCTACAACATGATTACTACGGTGATACGAATCTTCGGAGGCGACGAGGACAAAGCATTTGCCTACTTCAAGGAACTCGCAAAATCCGTAGAACAGTTCACACGTTCAGGTTCTGCCCCAGGGAAATCCTGCGCACTCGGTGAAATCCCCATCGCTATTGGCTACCTCCACGACCAGATCAAGCTCCAGAGGGAAGGCGCAAAGATTGAGATAGTCATTCCTGAGGACGGTACAGGCTTCGAGACTGCCTCAATGTCCATCCTTAAGGGCGGCCCTGACCCCCTCAACGCAAAGAAGCTCTATGACTGGGTGCTCGGCCAAAAGGCTATGGACATCATCGCGAAATGGTACGTTATCCCCCTGTCAAAACTCGCAACACCCACAAGCACAGGCTTCTCACTCGAGAGCATGAACCTCGTGAATCAGGACGACCAGTGGGACGCTGCCAACAAGGAGAGATTATTAGCGCGCTGGAACGCGGACATTTCCACAGCTCCCGAAAAATAGAACATGTTCTATTAATTGGCCTCTCGTGATTCATGAGGGGCTATTTTTCTGCAAAAAGGAGGTATAAATGTGAACAAACGAGCCATAAATTTTGTGTTGACCATGCTGTTTGTGGTGCTCGTGGGCTTCTGGATTTACACCAGCGTACGTGATGAGTTCCTCAAGCAGTCCCGGGCCTCACAGCGCAGAACCGTAGAGACCGTTGCTGCCGGTTACCCCTCAGGTGATGACGAGGTTACGGAATGGCTGAAGCGTCTTGCTGAGGACTCCAACGAGTACAGAGTCGCGTTCGTCCCGGAAATCCCGATGCCCGGCGAAAAACTCACTGCCGCGCCCAAAGGAGACCCGGAATTGGCCAAGCTCACGGAGGAGTCCGCCGCAACTCCTGAGTTCTCGAAAGGGTTCGACAATGCTGCCTACGAGGAAATCTACAGGACTTCCCGCAACTGGACGGTAGGCACTCACGAGGAGCAGGCTATATTCTTCGCTCCAGCCGTCGACCTCAAGACCCACGACGTAGAAGGCGCGCTGGTTTTCGCGTTCAGCACTGAGGGTGAACAGGGCTTCATGAGGATGCTGAACACGTTATTCTTCGG
>JAFPZI010000199.1 GCA_017417365.1 Synergistaceae bacterium | reverse complement strand
TGTAGTCAACGCTCCCGGTGCAGGGGGCACGGTTCACGTGGACGCTGAAAATGTTCATGAAGATTCCAACCTTCTTGGCCGGACCGGTGAAGGCGTGTTCAGTGTCGGAAATCTCTACCACTTGGCCGTCAGCAGGTGAGAAAAATTCACCGTCCTTGTAGTCGGCTGTGCGTTCAGGGTCCCGGTAGAACCACACGACGAACCCACAGAGCACAAGAATCACAACCGCCGGAATCCACGAGATACACGCGAAGGCTCCGGCACAAAGCAGCAAGAAGAGTATATGCGGCAAACCGTCCTTAGCGAGCCTCATTGTTACATCTCCAGTTCCGCACCGAACGACAGCGTGCCCTCAGGTTCCGGCTCATCCGCGCGGATTATGCTGCAATCTGCTACGGAGTCCCCCTCGTCGAGCCTCACAATGATATTCCCGACTGAATGACGCTTCATCACGGTAATTCCAACGACGGGCATGCGGATTAAGCGGCCTTTGGAGGATATTACCATCATTTCGTCATCATCAGTTACCGCGAGGCTTCCCGACAAAACGCCGGTCTTGGGTGTCAGCTCCATGATTCTTATTCCCGCAGTGAACCTGTGGTGAGGGACGAACTCGCTGAACTCAAGACGTTTGCCTATGCCAAATTCGCTTAGGACGAGAATTTTCCGGGAGTCGTTGACGACATCACAGCTCAGGACAATATCCCCCTTCTTGAGTGTGATTGCGCACACCCCGCGAGCTGTCCGGCCCATAGAGCGAAATTCGTTCTCGTTGACCCTGAGAGCCTGACCGAGACGAGTAACTATCAGCATGTCATCATTTCCCGTCGTGAGCCTTACTTGAGCTATCTCGTCGCCCTCGTCAAGCGTCATAATCTTCTTGGCCCTGTTGTTGAACTTGAGGTCCTCGAACGATACGCGTTTTGCGATTCCCTTGCGTGTGATGAAGAATGCGAACCTCCAGCCCGACTCACCTTCTCCGGCAATGTTCACGATTCGTTCATTGTCATAGAGAGGCAGGAAGCGTGATACAGGTTTGCCCTTGCCCGAGCGGGCTTCTGGAATCTCGTGGCCTCTGAGCGACATTATCCGGCCGAAATTCGTGAAGAAGAACAGCTCCCTGTGGGTGTTCGTTACGCAGATCATCGCCACGCTGTCGTCCTCCTGAATCGTTGTGCCCTTCCTGCCTTTACCGCCTTTGGCCTGAAGCCGGTAGAATTCCACAGGCTGACGCTTGATTAGGCCGTCCTTAGAGAGGGTAATCACTATGTCCTCTTCGGGTATCAGGTCCTCATAGCTGGTCTCTTGGTACTCGTCAACGATAACTGTGCGCCTCTTGTCGCCGAAACGTGAGGCCAAGTCCTGAAGTTCCGAGCGAATCACGCCGTCTAGGGTCCTTCTGTCGTCAAGAATGCCCTTGTAGGTCGAAATGTCCGCAAGAATTTTCTGCTGTTCCTCGTCGAGTTTTCCGCGCTCGAGTCCCGTGAGCCTCTGCAGACGCATATCAAGAATTGCCTGTGCCTGAACGTCAGAGAACTCGAGAATAGATTTGAGGCTGTCCTTAGCTTCGTTGGCGTTTGCTGCCGCGCGAATGGTCCTGATTACCTGCTCTATGTGGTCAAGTGCTTTCTTCAGGCCCTCGATGATGTGTTCACGTGCCTGTGCGTTGGCGAGCCTGTGTTCTGTCCTGCGCCTGACGACTTCCCGCCGGTAATTGAGGTACATTGCCAGCATCTGACGAATCGAGAGGATTACGGGGTGTTTGTCCACAAGTGCGAGGTTAATCACACCAAAAGTCGACTGAAGGGAGGTGTGCTTGTAGAGCTGCCTCATCACTAGATTTTCGTCCCCGTCGCGTGAGAGTTCGACAACGATTCTCAGGCCGTCCCTGTCCGACTCGTCGCGCATCTCAGCAACGCCCTCAATCTCCTTTTCCTGCACAGCCTGAACCATTCCCTCAAGCAAGAGAGTTTTATTGATGCTGTAGGGAATTTCCGTGATGACCACGCTTGTACGTCCTTTGCGGTTGGTCTCCGTGTGCATTTTCCCGCGAACTGTGAGCTTCCCGCGCCCGGTGTTGTAGGCCTCGAGGATTCCAGTTCTGCCGAGAATTTCGCCGCCTGTCGGGAAGTCCGGCCCGGGCATGTAGCGCATAATGTCCTTGAGGTCAGCGTGTTCGGGGTCAGTGTCGGTATCAATCAGCCAGCAGAGAACATCAACGACTTCACGCAAATTGTGAGGAGGAATGTTTGTGGCCATGCCCACAGCTATACCCGTTGAGCCGTTTACGAGGAGGTTCGGCATTATTGACGGGAGGGTCAGGGGTTCCTTGAGGGACTCGTCGAAGTTCTGCCCCCAATCTACGGTATCTTCATCGAGGTTTGAGAGCATGAGTTCACCGAGCCAGCTCAATCGGGCCTCAGTGTAACGCATTGCCGCTGGGCTGTCTCCGTCGACCGAACCGAAATTTCCCTGTCCGTCAACGAGTGGGTAGCGTAAGTTCCAGTTCTGAGCGAGGCGCACCATAGTATCATAGATAGCTGCGTCTCCGTGTGGGTGGTACTTACCCATAGTTTCACCGACGATACGGGCGGATTTCTTGTAGGCTGTGTTGTGCTTGAGGCCAAGTTCGGACATGGCGTAAAGCACTCGACGCTGTACGGGTTTGAGTCCGTCGCGGGCATCGGGTAAAGCTCTGCCGACAATGACGCTCATAGCATAATTGAGGTAGCTGGTCTTAATCTCTCCGACTAACGGGAGGGTTATAATTTTTCCGGCCTCATCAGAGAATAAGTTTCCGTTGTTCTGCTGCGGCTGGGTTAAATTTTCGTCTGGCATCTGAGAAATATATTCTCCTCTCTATAATTGTAATGACTGAACAAACAATTTTATCATGATTTGCTATTTTCTCGGCATTATGAGGGCATGAAGGACATCATCAACCTGTGAGGACTCGCTCTCTCCTGTCCTGCACCACACCGCAAAGTGTTCGCAGTTGTTGAGGGATAAGCTGTAGCCTTCCTTGCCGATGGAGCTGCGGGCCCGCTCAATGGTCCTGACTGAGTCGGGGTCTGGTGAGTCCGCCGGAGGGTTTGCGCCAGAGAACGCCGAAGTCTGTGCGTTAGTGCCGTGAACGTCCCACACCCTTAGCCTCTCGACGCATTCCCCGCCGGAGTAATGGCACACGGTGAACTCGTCCGAGCCGTTCAGGAAGTCATCTAGTGCCGTCTCACGAACTATGCCGTTGAAGTCGTTGTGCCCGTTACGGCCGGTGTAGTGAATCACGTGGAGTTCCTCGCGCCCGTTCCTGCCAAACACTCGCACAAAGATTCCGTAGTGGTCATAAGCTCCCCTGTCGACCTTCACGACTTCCCCGCTCATAACCTCGTCAACGCTCAGGGTCCCGGAATATGCCCGTGAACGTTTTCTGCTGTCCTGATAGTCTAGGACACTCCGTATAATCCTCCTGCCAGCCTCACGCAATAACGAGTCCATTCCTCACGCCCTCCGCTACCCTCAATACTTCCGCATTCTCGTTGACATCATGCACCCTCAAGAGACTCACCCGCCCCGCCAGAACCCCAGACACACCCAGAGTCCCGGCCAAGCCCCCCGTGAACCTCTTGCGCGAATGTCCCACGAGCACAGGCCGCCCAAAAACTCTCAGGCTCTCAACATCTCTGACCACCGCGAAATTCTCGCCCTCAGACTTCCCGAAGCCCAACCCAGGGTCAAGAATCACGTTCTCCCTCCTCACTCCTGCACACTCCAGAGCCTCCAGCTTGGCCGCAAAATATGTTGAGAGTTCCCCCAAAATATCGCCCCTTCCCTCATAGCTCACCATATCTTGAGGTGTCCCCCTAATGTGTGAGAGTACGTAAGGCACTCCCAATTCCGCAACGGTCTCAGGAGTCCCCGCACCGAACGTGAACCCGCTCACGTCGTTAATCACGTCCGCTCCCTCATTCACAACTGCCCTCATGACTTCCGGCTTGTAGGTGTCCACAGAGATCAACGCGTCAGGGAACTCA
>JAFPZI010000198.1 GCA_017417365.1 Synergistaceae bacterium | reverse complement strand
GAACACCTCAAGGCCAGACTCGAATCATACGGCCACGAGATTCTTGACGAGCCTTCGGGAGCTGAGGCAGCAATCATCAACACTTGCGGGTTCATTCAGGACGCAGTGAAGGAGAACATTGACGCTATTCTGGACCTCGAGAAGCTCAAGGAAGACGGCATAATCAGCAAAATCATAGTTGCCGGCTGTCTGGTCAACAGGTACGAGAAGGAATTACGCGCGGAACTCTCCTCTAGCGTTGACCTGTTCGTGAGGTCCGAAGAGTGGGACAAGGTCATTAACTTTCTCGGAGGCCGTGAGAACCCCAACTGCCCGAGTGTGTCTGCGGCTCTGGACAATAATAACTGGTCGCGCTACCTCAAGATTAGCGAGGGCTGCAACACTTTATGTTCTTACTGCACTATACCGGCGATTCGGGGCCGTCTCAGAAGCGTACCGTTAAGACAGTTAGTCGCTGAGGCCCGGACTCTGTGTGCACTGGGAGCGCGGGAATTATGCCTTGTCGGTCAGGACTTGACGGTTTACGGCCAAGACATAGGCTCGTCGTTGCGGGAACTCATTACGGCTCTCGACTCCGAACTACCTGCGGGAACTTGGCTAAGGCTTCTCTACCTTCACCCGAACAGAGTCGACGAGGCACTAATAGACTTCATGATGGGGCGTGAAAAAGTCCTGCACTACCTCGACGTACCGATACAGCACGCAGACAGCGAAATACTTTCACGGATGAACCGCCCATGCCCGGAAGGACACATGCGCAGGGTTTTCGGGTACATTAGGGAGCTTGATCCGCTGTTCACACTCAGGACGACGATAATGACGGGATTCCCCGGGGAGAGTGAGGAGGCTTTCGGGCGGGTGATGGATTTCGTTAGCGATGTTGAGTTCGACAGGTTGGGGGCGTTCGTGTTCTCTCCAGAGGAGGGGACGACTGCGGCCAAGCTCAAGGGCATGGTCTCACGGAAGACTGCGGAGGCTAGGTGTTCGCGCCTGATGGAGCTTCAGAGTCAGATTGCCCAAGAGAGAAGTGAACTGTTCATAGGGCGTGAAGTTGATGTGTTGGTTGAGGACATTGACGAGGAGGCCGGTGAAGTCTGGGGGAGGAGTTACCGTGATGCTCCGGAAGTTGACGGGCTCGTGTGCGTGTCCGGCGAGGGTACGGAGTCGGCGGGGCTTGGTGATATAATTCGCGCTAAAATTTTCGACTGTAACGAGAATGATTTATTTGGCGTGAAATCTCTGGAGGGAGTGTTCTAGCTTGAAGAATTATCCGTATTATGTGTGGATTGCTAGCGTGTTCGGTCTTGGGTTCCTGCCTTCGGGAATGCCCGGGACGGTGAGCTCTGCTTTTGCGTGTGTTGTGAGTGCGTTCGTCGATGTGCCTATGTGGGCGGTAATCCTAGTGTCAATTGTCGGGGTGTATGTTACGGGGAAATCTGAGCAGTTCTTCAACCAGAAGGACCCGAGCTTCCTGAATATCGATGAGGTTCCCGGAATGTGGCTTACTCTCTGGCTCCTGCCTAAAGGATTCATAATTCCCGGCTTTTTCCTGTTCCGATTGATAGACATACTCAAGCCTTGGCCTGTCTGCGCAATGGAGAAGCTCCCGGGAGGCTGGGGGATTATGGCGGATGACCTTTTGGGGGGATTGTTTGCGAACGTGATACTTCAGGCCCTCAACGGATATTTTCACCACGCCGGCTGGGTCTATGAACTTTTGGGAGGCCTGCTGTAATGGGTAGTGCTGTTCTAGCTGCAATCGGTGATGAGCTGCTCTCTGGTGCTCGTCTCGAGAAAAATGCTTCGTTCATGGCGGGGCACCTCCACAATAAGGGCTGGGAGGTCAAGCGGGTTGAAGTTATCCCCGACGAGGAGGGCGAAATTACTGCTCTGCTCACCCGCTGGGTTGGACGTACTGACCTGCTGATTCTCTCCGGGGGGCTCGGTCCGACTCACGACGACAGGACACGTTACGCAATCGCCAAGTACTTGGGCTGCGGGTTGAGCCTCAACGACGAGATGTATGACCGAATAGTCTCACGTGTGAAGCATGACCCATTGAGGCTCGCCTACACCGAACGCTGCAGGGACCCTCAAGCACTTATCCCCGACTCCGCTCAGGCAGTCTTCAACCCCGCCGGTTCAGCTCTGGGGATACGCTTCGAGAGCAACGGAACGACAACCCTAGCGTTACCCGGAGTGCCAATGGAGTACCAAGCCATGACGCGCCAAGAGCTGCCGGAAATCTTCGCGCCCGACTCCGAACACTGCTGGGCCTCAGTGATAATTCTCGGGGTTCCCGAACTCACGATAGCCGAACGAGTCCCGGAAGTCATAGCCAACCCTGAACTTCACGTGTCGATTCTGCCGGCGTTCCCGCAAGTTGAGCTGATTATTCGCGGTGAGGCTCGGGGAGTCTCGGAGGCTGAGAGGGTGATACGCTCGAGGTTTCGTGATGACGTTCTGCCTCAAGGGTGCAGTTCACTCGCTGAGGCTGTGCTGTACGAGGCTCGGTTCAGGGGGGCTCGTGTGGCTTGTGCTGAGTCGTGCACTGGGGGGCTGATTGGTGCGGCGTTGACGGAGATAGCCGGGAGTTCCGACGTGTTCAGCGGGGGTGCGGTGGTCTACAGCAACGAGGCCAAGAGCAACATTCTCGGAGTGAGGGCAGAGACCTTGCGTGAGTTCGGTGCGGTGAGTGAGGAGTGTGCTCGGGAGATGGCTGGGGGTGCTCTGAGGATTTACGGTGCTGACTTTGCGGTGAGCGTTACGGGAATCGCCGGGCCTGATGGTGGGAGTGAGAGCAAGCCGGTTGGGACGGTGTGTTTTGGGTTTGCGTCGGACAGGGGGACGCGGACGATGAGACGGAAGCTGCCGGGCAACCGTGAGGAGGTCAGGAGTAGAACAGTGAGGTTTGCTCTGTCTGAGTTGTGGAGGATGATTCACGACGCTTGGTGATATACTTATCGGGCAAATTCACACACTAAAATTTTCAGGAAGGTGATTACTCTGGCTAAAGCAGCAAAGAAATCCGCCCAGACCCGAGAAGAAATCCTCGAAGAAGCCTTAGGCGACATCCGCAGCAAGTTCGGCGACGGCGCAATAATGAGGCTCGGTGATACCGCAAAACACAACGTCGACGTTATCCCAAGCGGTGTCCTCCCTCTTGACGTGGCTCTAGGGATCGGCGGTTACCCCAAGGGCAGAATTGTTGAGATCTTCGGCCCGGAAGGCAGCGGCAAAACCACTATAGCCCTCTGCGCAATCGCTGAAGCACAAAAGGCCGGCGGAATTGCCGCATTCATCGACGCTGAACACGCCCTAGACCCACACTTGGCCGCAACTCTCGGCGTTGACGTTGACAACCTCTACCTTGCACAGCCCGACAGCGGTGAACAGGCTCTCTACATTCTTGACCAGATAGTCAGAACCGGTGCTGTAGATATTGTCGTGGTCGACTCCGTCGCTGCTCTAACTCCTCAGGCCGAAATTGACGGACGCATAGGTGAAAGCCAGATGGGTCTTCAGGCACGCCTTATGTCCTACTCGCTCAGGCGGTTAGCGTCAATCATCGCTAAGACTAACTGTGTCGTAATCTTCATTAACCAGCTCAGGGCGTTAATCTCCACAGGTTACGGCCAGGGCCCCACGGAGACCACAACAGGAGGCCGCGCGTTGAAGTTCTACGCGTCAGTGAGGCTTGAGGTCAGGAGAGGCAAGAAAATCGACAAGGGAGACGTTACTATAGGCCATGAGCTTTACTTGAAGGTTGTGAAGAACAAGCTGGCTCCCCCCTTCAGGACTGGACACACAAGCCTCATTTACGGCAAAGGAATCCCGAAAGATGTCGTGGTTGTGGATATGGCTATAGACTTCGGAATCATCGTGAAGAAGGGTTCATGGCTTGCCTACAAGGGCGAGACTCTCGGGCAGGGAAGGGAAGCAGTAGCTCAGTTCTTGGCCGAACACAAAGAACTTCAGGACGAAGTGGTCAAGGGCATAATGGCCAAAGTCGGCGAGGGGCTCGGGTACATGCCGGACACTGAGGAACCCGCTAACAGTGAGCCCGGTGAACCCGCAGAACCCGAACTCAATGATGAGCTTGAACCTGAAGACGGAATGCTGGACATTTCGGACTCAGACAGCGATTCGGAAGCGGAATAATGATAATCTCCCGGCATGCGTAATTCTTTGACCGGGGGAAATTTTTTGTGTATACTCAATCAATCTCACAAGCTGGAAGGTCTGATCTCTCGTGAAATGCGGTATCGTCATCCTGAATTACAATGAATATCTCGTAACAGAAGAACTCTTGACAAAAATTAAGGATGCCCCAGAAATTGATCACATAGTCATTGTGGATAACGGCTCTTCTGATGGGTCGTATTCATACCTCAAGAAATACGAGTCCCCAAAAATTTCGCTCGTCCAGTCCGGGCACGACGGAGGCTACTCCTTCGGCAACAACGTCGGAACAAGATACCTCATCACCAACTTTCACCCCGACATTATCGGCATAGCCAACCCTGACACAATTTTTGACGGCTCCCTAGTCGGCAGGCTCAAGGAATTATTCGTGGCCTACCCGGATTACGCAGTGCTTACCGGCCTTATGTCCAACCACACTCGCGGGAACCTTGCCCCCAACTTTTGGGATGACGAGAGCACTCCGGGAGCATTCATCGGGTCATTGTGCCACGAACTATTCATCAGGCCTTTCGTGAACATATCCAGAAAGTTATTCCGCAGAAATCTCATGAACCCCGACAGAAATTATTCACGCCTTCAGGAAATTATTGACAGCCCCGCAGAAGTCCATCAAGTTTGGGGCATAGGAGGCTGCTTATTCTTCATCAGGAGCGAAGACTTCGAGGCCGCCGGACTCTTTGACGAGAACGTGTTTCTGTACTACGAGGAACATATCTTGGCCTACAAGCTGAACCGCAGACTCTGGAGGAAAGCCGGTATCGTGAACACCATAGAATTTATTCACGACCACAGGACCCCTAAGAACTCTTCACGGCTTGAGACCCTCAACAGGGGGATTAACTCCCTCAAGATCCGCGATAAATCATCACTGTACTACTTCAACAATTACGTAACCGGCAGCAAATTTCTTCAGGGGCTTTATTCGTTCCTGCTGAAAGTCCGCTGGGTCAAGACATACATAGCATACGGCTTCAAGAGATTAATATATCGTATATAAGGAGGTTGACAAAAGTGCATAAATCTGCATATATCGGCTTATCGGTAATGCTTGTTCTGTTCCGCAAGTCCCGGAGGTATCTGCCTCATGAAGTGCGGAATAGTGATACTGAACTACAATGAACATCTCGTAACGGAAGAACTCCTGACCAAAATTAAGGATGCCCCAGAGATTGATCACATAGTCATTGTGGATAACGGCTCTTCTGACGGGTCGTATTCATACCTCAAGAAATACGAGTCCCAAAAAATCTCGCTCGTCCAGTCCGGGCACGACGGAGGCTACTCTTTCGGCAACAACGTCGGAACAAGATACCTCATCACCAACTATCACCCCGATATTATCGGCATAGCCAACCCTGACACAATTTTTGACGGCTCCCTAGTCGGCAGGGTCAAGCAACTATTCTCCCTCCACGAAGATTACGCGCTGATTACCGGCTTCAACCTCAACAAGGACGGCACAAATGCGGCACGGCCCTTCTGGGGGAATGAGGGTACAGTCTGGAACCTCTATAAAGTCTTGCTCTGGGAGCTGGCGGTGAGGCCGTTAGTGAACTTCTCGCGCAAAGTCCTTCACGTCAGGAGGCCCGGAAAATATGAACGCTGGGTCGAGAGCATCAGAACAAGCACAGAGCCTCTTAATGAAGTATGGGCGGTGCTCGGGTGTCTGTTCTTCGTGAGGACTGAGGATTTCGTGAAAGTCGGTTTGTTCGACGAAAATATATTCCTGTACGGCGAGGAAAATATTTTGGCCTTCAAGATTCACAGCATCGGCAAAAGACTCGGGATTGCCGGAGGAGCGACATTCATTCACGACCACAAAGAAGCACCAGACGACACCCCCATTAAGCGCATGGACAGGGGCATGAATTATATTCGTCTCTCGGAGTTTTCTGCGGTCTACTACTTCAGCAGGTACGTAACCAGAAGCATAACCCTTCAGGCGGTGTACAAGTTCTTAATGCGTCTGCGCTGGCTCAAGTCCATTAGTGCCGTAACCGTGAAGAAATTCATTCTCAGGCTCAAGGGCATTCATTAATCCTCAAGTGAGCAGGTATTTCACTGTCTCGAACAGCACCCTGTGAAGATAGTAGAACCTGCTCATCCCGTATTTCTTGTAGATCCCGTAAATCTCATCAAGCCTCTTCTTGGCCTCACGGAGGCTCTTCTGTGTGCTCATTCCCCCAAAGGTGAAGTTGCTGATGACCTTATCGAGGGGGATTAGCTTTTTGCCGTCAAGGTAGACGTGTGTTGCGAAGTCGAAATCGTCGTGGGAGTTCGTCAAAGGATAGGGATACTCAAGGAGGATTTCTCTTCTGGCAAAAGCTGCCGGGTGGCACCAATGGGAAGTCGTCCACAGAAGGCCCTTCTTTGCGTGCTTAATCAAGTTCCCTGTGCGGGTTATTACGTTGAGGCTCCCCCAAGCGAGGTCAAAGCCTTCACGCTCATAGAGCCCCGCCATAGTCTCCACAGCGTCAGGTTCGTACCAGTCATCAGCGTTGATCTGTCCGACAATCTCACCGTGAGCGAGGCTGGCACCCTTGTTGAGAGCGTCATACATGCCTTTATCCGGCTCAGATATTACCCTCATGCTTCGGCCCTCACAAGCGTTGAACCTATCGATATATGACTCTGCAATTTTTGCGGTGTTGTCCTTTGACGCTCCGTCTATCACTATGTATTCTATTCTGTCGTAAGTCTGGTTGATTACGCTCTCAATTGTCCGGGCTATCGTGGCTTCTGCGTTGTAGGACACTGTGAGAACTGTTACAGGTATTGTGTTAATCTCTATCACCTCGTGAGGGATTATAGCACCTGGTACTTTGTCGGTGTGTGGTGAGGTCTTTGACGCGCAATTCTTGTGAGGCTGCTCCTGTGTGTGAAGTGTCGTGAAGGTTTGTTGGTGCGGTGAGGTCCCTGACGCGCAAATGTCGTGAGGCGCTCCTGTGTAAAGCACCCTGAAGCAATATCTGTTGACAATTCTTTTACCCTCTGCTAATCTTATCAGCGTTCAAAAGTTAATGGCACTCATTGAGATATAGTGCTAAGAGTAAATCAGGAGGTGATAGCATGACAGAACGGCAGCTGAGTATCATTCTCGCAGTCGTCTATGAGTACATCAAAACAGGAGAACCCGCCGGTTCCCGCACAATCGTACGCAAATATATACGCGGCCTCAGTCCCGCAACGATCCGCAACGAGATGAGCGACCTCGAGGAAATGGGCTACTTCTACCAGCCTCACGCCTCGTCCGGACGACTCCCCACAGCCAGAGCCTACAGGGTCTACGTTGACTCGGTAACCGCCAGAGCCCGGAGCCATTCCCACGAACAGGACATCAGGCGCGAAATTCTCGGGAGCCGCAGCGGCATTGAGGAACTCCTGAATCACGTTACTCACCTCTTGGCCAGACTCACGAACTGCGTGGCCGTCGCAGCAGTGCCCTCACTGGATGACGCAGAAATCCGCAACATTGACCTAATGTTAATGGGGGGGCGCAACGTCCTAGCGTTAATCGTCCTCAAAGGGGGATTGGTGCACCATTCGCAGTTCACCCTGCCTTATGACGTAGACGCTTCGACTCTGGAGGAACTCAGCCGGAGGATAAGCACTTTTGCCTGCGGTCATTCTTGGAGCGAAGTGCGCGAGGCTTTGTACAAGTACGTATCTGAAGGCCTCAATCAGGCACAGGAATCCTGCAGGGACGCAATACGTGAGCTGGATAAATTTTTGACCGAGCAGAACTACAAGTTTTTCACTTCGGGAGCGCGGCAGATTTTGGGGCTTCCTCAGTTCCAGACGCTCTCAAGGCTTCAGGCGGTACTGAACCTTCTCGAACAGGAGAAACCTTTAGCCCGCATGATAGAGAAGTGCAAGGACAAACACTTAATGGTCGCTCTAGGCTCAGAGAGTGAGACCGAAGGCATGGAGGATAACGCAATGATCCTCATTCCAGCCCGCCCTAGGCAGCAGAAAGCCGTGTTGGGGTTAATCGGGCCTATGAGGATGGATTACGAGAAGTCGATAAACGTTCTCGAGACAGTAGCGGAAATTCTAGACGAGGATTCGGGAGGTGATTTGCGGTGAATGACGGCGAGGTGAAGCAGGAAGAGCAGGAATGCCCGGAGAATGAGCAGCTCGAGGCACCTGAACCTGATTCGGAGGAACGCATAAAGAGTTTGGAGCAGCAAGTGAAGACGGTTACGGCTGATTTCTACAATTACCGTCAGCGCACAACTAAGGAACGCCAAGAGACCAGGAAGCGCGCACTTGAGGACGTAATCACGTCATTTCTGCCTGTTCTGGACAACTTGGGCCGGGCACTTGAGGCAGCAAGTTCTGAGGACACAGCAGGCATCATCAAGGGCGTAGAGATGGTACAGCGTCAGTTCTTGGGGGTGCTTGAAGGGCTGGGTGTGAGCGTAATCAAGGCAGAGGGCGAGAAGTTTGACCCTGCGCTTCACGACGCAACTGGCACAGAGCCGGTAGAGGACCCTGAGCTTGACGGGAAGGTCATAACGGTAATTCTCGGCGGCTACAGGACAAAGGACCGAGTATTGAGGCCCGCGCAGGTAACAGTAGGAAAACTTAAGGAGGAAAATTAATCATGGCTAAAGTAGTAGGAATAGATTTAGGAACGACCAATTCATGTATAGCGGTTCAGGAAGGCGACCAGACCACGATAATTGCTAACAACGAGGGCGCGAGGACTACACCTTCAGTAGTAGCGTTCACGAAGGACGGAGAAAGGTTAGTCGGGCAGCTGGCCAAGCGTCAGGCAATCGTGAATGCCGACCACACAATCATGTCAATCAAGCGTGAAATGGGCACAGATTACCGCGTGAACATCGACGGCAAGAAGTACACCCCTCAGGAGATTTCCGCAATGATCCTCCAGAAGCTCAAGAGGGACGCTGAGGACTATTTGGGCGAGCCGGTAACTCAGGCAGTAATCACTGTACCTGCATACTTCACTGACGCTCAGAGGCAGGCAACGAAGGACGCCGGGACTATTGCCGGCCTCGAGGTCTTGAGGATAATCAACGAACCCACTGCGGCATGTCTTGCTTACGGCGAGAACAAGAAGGAAGAGCACAAGATTCTAGTGTTCGACTTGGGCGGAGGAACGTTTGACGTTAGCATTCTTGACGTTGGCGAGGGAGTGTTTGAGGTCTTGGCCACAGCTGGAGATAACCGGCTCGGCGGGGATGACTGGGACAACAGGATAGTAGAATGGATAGTTGCCGAGTTCAAGAAGGCCGAAGGAATTGACCTGAAGAATGACAGCATGGCAATGCAGAGGCTGCGTGAGGCTGCGGAGAAGGCAAAAATTGAGCTGTCCAACATGACAGAGACGACTATATCCCTGCCGTTCAT
>JAFPZI010000197.1 GCA_017417365.1 Synergistaceae bacterium | reverse complement strand
AGGGAGGCTCAGTAGTCTTTAGGAGGCCGTGAGCTCTCAGGAAGTCCAGAAGGGCAATCACCCAACCGCCTAGCCATGATATGGGCCTAAATATTACGTCGAAGATGGGGTTATATTTCTTGCCCCTAACGTAATTCATGTACGCATTCATGAACTTCATAGCTGCTGCATCCTGTACAAGTCCGCGTAAAGCCCTCCAGCCCTCAACAGCTCTTCATGTGTCCCGGACTGAGTGAACTTCCCGCCCTCAAGCACTAATATCCTGTCCGCCTCACGAATCGTCGTCAGCCTGTGCGCAATGATGAATGACGTCCTACCCCTCATCGCCTGATTGATTGCCTTCTGCACCGCACGTTCCACAGCAATATCTAGTGAGCTCGTAGCCTCATCAAGGATTAATATTCTCGGGTCCCGGATAACCGCACGGGCTATAGCTATCCTCTGACGCTGACCACCAGACAAAGTTACGCCCCTTTCACCGACTTCGGAGTCATATTTTCCCGGCAAAGTCTCAATGAAGCTCCTGATGTCCGCAATCTCTGAGGCCTCAATAACTTTCTCCATGTCAATATTCTCGAGACCGTAAGCTATGTTGAACGCTATCGTTCCCTTCATGAGCACGCATTCTTGAGGGACAATGCCAATCTGTGTCCTGAGCTTACGCAGTGAGAGAGTCCTGATGTCTTGGCCGTCAATCAATATCCTTCCCGCTGTAGGGTCGTAGAATCTCGGAATCAGGTCCGCAATAGTCGACTTCCCCGAACCCGTCGCCCCAACAATCGCAATCTTCTCACCGGCCCTCACGTCAAGGTCAATCCCCCTCAAAACCTCCTCACCGGCCCCATAGCTGAAGTGAACCCCCTCGAACCTCACGGCCCCCGAAATCCGTCCCGGGTCAACCCCTTCGTCCTCCTGTGAACTCTCCGCAGGGGTCTCGAGAATCTCATACACCCTTTCTGCGCTCGCTATTCCCGTCTGCAGCGTGCTCATCTGATTCATCACCGAACGTATTGGCTGAACCATGAAGGCTATATACCCCACGAACGACACCAGTTCCCCGGGCGTTGAGTCCCCGCCGATCACGCTGCGTCCCCCAACCCAGAACACCACAGCCAGCGCACCAATCAGGAACACCTCAATCACTCCCGCAAGCACCCCCTGAATCGATACGGCCTGCAGCAATGCGTCAAAGTTCTCTGCGTTTGCCTTCCTGAAGCGCGCCAACTCCAAATCTTCTGTCGCGAACGAACGCACTACCCTCACCGCCGAGAATGCCTCCTGAGCCGTCGCAGTTATGTCCGCTAGGTGTTCCTGTACGTTGTGCCCGGCCCTGCGGAGCTTCTTTGACGCGAACGACAGCATTGCACCCACAACCGGCAGAACTACCACGATTAAGCAAGTCAGCCGCCAATTCAGGTACACGATGAACGCGAACATCCCAACGAACGTCAGGAAGTTGAACACCAAATCTACAACCGTGCTAGTAACTATGTTCTGTAGTGTGGCAACGTCGCCGGTTATCCTGCTCATGAGCTCCCCAATTCGTGAGGCGTAAAACTTCTTGAGGCTCATTCTCTGCATGTGGTCATAGAGGGCTATCCTAATGTCCATAACTGCACTCTGTCCGGCCTCGTTCATCAGGTAACGCTGATAGTACGTTGTTACTGCCTTAAGCCCGAATATCACGACCAGAGCCACGCATATTACGTTGAGCATGAACGTATCACGTGAGATAAGCACATCATCAACTACGGTCTTGAACAAGTAGGGAGGCAGTACGTTTAGTGCTGAGGACGCGAGCATGAAGAACACTGCCAGAAGGATTTTTGCGTAATACTTTCTGGTGTAGGATAGGAGAAATTTTACTGGAGTGCTCATTTTGCCGACGCTATATCACAAAGTCTCTCAGCTGCTCCGGCTTCACCAGACAGAGAGAGATATTCTTCACGGGTCTTCTGGAGCCTCTCGGGGTGAGAGAGTTCGTCCCATATCTCTTCAGCGGCATCTTCAGGGGTAATTGCGCCCCACATTTCGTTCATGACCTTATGGGAAGCGATTCGGTTGGGCAGGGAAATATAGCCTCCCCAGCGTTGTATCACCCTCATTGCTCCGACTCGTCTCAAGCTCAGTCCGACAAGAGGCAGTCCCGCGAGGAACCCAAGCACACCCGAAACAGGTACGAACTTCGTGAACTCTTCGGGAGCAACGACCAGTGCAGGTAGTCCGCAGTGCATAAGCTCGAAGTTGTTCGTGCCCGGCTGAGTGAGGGCGTAATCAGCTTCCCTCATTGCCACACCGGCACCGCACTTTACGGGGTTAAGTCCTGCCTTCTGCCACTCCTCAAATTCCGACTCGGGCATGAACTGAGAGAATAATGACCTAACGCGATAATCAGATATTTTACTATTTAGGCATGCCTTGACTTTCACGAGCCAGTTCAAGGCAGGTTTACGGATTGCCGGGCGGCTTCCGGGCAAGAATAATATTCTCGGTGAGCCTTCTTGTCTTGGCCAGTTCCATTGGTGCATAGCCGACGGAGTTACGTCCATAGCCAGAGCGTCCTTCACCAAGTCTCCGATTGGGACAGCCGAAGGGACTCGTTTTGCCTGTGCAGGGTAAGCTGTGAGGATCTTCACGCCGTCGATAGCTTTTCTCGGGCCGTAACTGTAGCAGGTCAAGGGAGCATTAGCACTTCTGGAGAGCTTTAGGCCGAACTGAATATCTCCTCCCAGCTGAATTACTCTGTCAGTGGTCTCGTAAGATATATCCTGCCAGATTCTTGCGGCACTAGCTGGGCCTTCGAGCTTGTCGACACCCAAGAGTGATGCGGCTTCACGTTCATGTCCTGATGCGAACTGGCAGGGAAGAATCCACAGAGAGATAGAGTGTCCTCTCTTCCTGAGTTCAGCGGCAACGGGACGGACCCAGCCCCATAATTCGCCGGGACCGTTAGTAAGAATAGTAATCCTCAAGAAATTCACATCCCCGAAATAGAATTTTTAGTGATATGGAAATTATAATATGCCCAAAGGATTTCAGCAGGAGAATACTCAATGTACACGAAGATTTTGGCCAGCGTAAGAGAATATAGGCGAGCCTCACTCGAAGCACCGTTTTACGTCTCTCTTGAGGTCGTCATGGAGTGCCTTATTCCGTTTGTTGTCGCGCGCCTCGTGAACTCAATACGTGAGGGCTGCGGACTCGGTGAGCTGCTCTCTATCGGGTTCGTGTTGACGGTGATGGCGTTCATGTCCCTAATGTTCGGGTGGCTCGCGGGTAACGCATGCTCTACGGCCTCCTGCGGTCTGGCCAAAAACTTACGCAGCGATATGTTCCGGGCGATTCAGGGCTTCTCATTCGGGGACATCGACAAGATTTCTTCTGCCTCACTGATTACCCGGCTGACTACCGACATTGCCAACGTCCAGCAGGCCTACATGATGCTTGTGCGGACGGTGATACGCGGTCCGTTGATGGTGGTGTTCTCGTGCGTAATGGCGTTCGTTATGGGCGGGAGGATAGCTCTTGTGTTCGTGGGAGTAATTCCGTTCTTGGCTCTTGGCCTCTATCTTGTGGCGAGGTGGGCAATGCCTACATTCCGCAGACTGTTCGTGAAGTATGACCGTCTCAACAGCTCAATTCAGGAGAACATTCGGGGTATTCGTGTGGTGAAGGCGTTTGTTCGTGAGGATTACGAGAAGGAGAAGTTCTCACGTTCAGCCGGAGAATTGTGCTCTGACTTCACGACAGCAGAAAGGGTCTTGGCCCTCAATAATCCCATGATGCAGCTTAGTATGTATACCGTTACGCTGTTCATACTCTACTACGGCCCCTACAAGGTGATAACTTCGCGGGGTCTAGCTCTGAACGTCGGGCAGATCTCCGCATTGATGACTTACGGTGTCCAGATTCTCGGGAGCCTAATGCGAATGTCTATGGTGTTCGTGATGGTAGCTCTTGCCCGCGAGTCCGCCGTGAGAGTTGCTGAAGTCCTCGACACAGTCCCGGCCCTAACGAGTCCCCCCGACGGTCTGCGTGAAGTCCCGAACGGTGAGGTTGAGTTCTCTCACGTTGGGTTCACTTACGGCGACGGCACGAGGGCACTTCATGATGTTACCCTCAAGATAGAGTCCGGCGAGACTGTCGGAGTAATCGGCGGGACGGGTTCAGCTAAGACTACGCTAATGCAGTTAATCCCGAGACTCTACGACGCAACGGAGGGAGTCGTGAAAGTCGGAGGCCATGACGT
>JAFPZI010000196.1 GCA_017417365.1 Synergistaceae bacterium | reverse complement strand
GATGTCCAGCGGCGGCAATCTCTGCGGCACGTTTGGCTTGGGCTTGGCCCTTGATGTCGGAGAAATCGGGGTCAGCGTTCACGGGTAAGTCTGGAATGTACGCGGGAGGCACGGGGCGTAATTTCTCTTGGCCGGTAAGCATCATGTACAGCTCCCCGAGACTGTCGGCACAATACGCTTCCACACCCTGAACCAGCGCGAGTTCTTCGGCGTTCTCGCTGGGAAGGTAGATGGGAAGATTGAGCTTCTTGGCCAAGAATGCCGCTGGAACTGCTCCCCTAACCCTCCGTAATCTCCCGTCCAACGCAAGTTCCCCCATGTATAACGCTTTAGGACATTCCTTGAGGTTGCCGGTTGCCGCAATCATACCGAGAGCTATCGGCAGGTCAAGCAATGCACCTTCTTTGGGTATGTCCGCAGGAGCGAGGTTGACGGAGATCCGCCCCTTGAGGTTGAGGCCAAGTGAACGCAGAGCCGCCCTCACACGTTCCTTAGACTCACGCACAGCGACATCAGGCATCCCAACAATGTTTATCGTGAACAGCCCGCCCGTTATCTCCACCTCAACTTCTACGGGCAAAGCCTCCATTCCCCGAAGAGTTACGCCGGGTATACCGTTCATGCTGACTTTTTGCGCCTCCTGAGAACCAGCCAGTACCCAAACGCAATCGCACACGCCAACAGCACGCACCCAATCGTGATTACGTGGAGATATTCCTTCAGGAGGTCCTGATGTTCACCCAAGAGATAGCCCGCAAACGTCAGAACTATCACCCAAGCTCCCGCGCCGATTGACGTGTAAAGCGTAAAGGTCTTCAGGGGCATTCGTGCTATACCTGCGGGAAGGGATATGTATTGCCGGATTACTGGTAACAGCCTCCCGACGAGTGTGCTGACGTGGCCGTGCTTGAGGAAAAACTCATCGGCTTTGTTGATGGATTCTGGTGAGACGAAGAAATATTTTCCCCACCTCAGCAAGAACGGACGGCCGAACTTCACCGCTATCCAGTAGTTGAACAGCGCGCCCAAGAGACTGCCGGCAATCCCTGAGAGTAAGACTAAAGTTAGGGACATTTCGCCCTTCCACGCGAGGTAACCGGCAGGAGGCATCACGACTTCACTCGGAAACGGGAAGAACGACGACTCGAGGAACATTAACGAGATTATTCCGGTGTAGCCCATTCTGCCTATTGTGTCGACGAGCCAGGCAGTTAGCGCGCTTATTATGTGCATCAGAGTCCAAGTTCCTCCTTGACTGTCGGGTCATAAGCGATATTCCCGCCCATTTCCTCGAGCTTCTTCTGTGAGTGTGTCGCAGAAATGAATCTGATTGTCCCTGAACTGCTCCTCATGCACAGGGAGTTAGTCTCAATGTGTGCTCCGTGATAGTGCACGCCCCTCAACAGGTCTCCGTCAGAACCTCCGGCAGCCGCGAAGAAAACGTTATCGCTCTTCACTAGGTCGTCAATCGTCAGGACGGTATCACGGGTAAGTCCACGTTCCTTAGCTCGGGCTTCGTCGTCCTCGTTCCTGAAGTACGGCTGGCACTGCATGTTAGCATCAAGGCACTTCATTGCGCACGCCGTGATTACTGCCTCAGGGGAGCCGCCGATTCCCAACAGCAGGTCAGCTGTCTCGCGGCCGGGTAAGCTGGTCATTAACGCTCCTGCAACGTCTCCATCACCTATGAGCCTGATTCTAGCACCCATAGAGCGGACTTTCTGGAGGATCTCGTGATTTCTCGGGCGGTCGAGCATTACTACTGTGGTCTCCTCGATCTTCTTGCCCTTTGCCTTAGCGACTATCCGAACGTTGAACTCCACCGGGGCCTGAATATCAATGTAGCCTGCTGCTTCCGGGCCGGTAACAATCTTGTTGAGGTAGAAGAGATTATCCGGGCTGAACATTGAGCCTCTTGGAGCTGCTGCTATTACGCTGATTGCTCCGTCCTGACCCTGAGCCATTAAGCGGGTGCCGTCGATGGGGTCAACTGCGATGTCAACTTCTGGGCCTTCACCCGTGCCGACTTCCTCGCCGTTGAACAGCATTGGTGCTTCATCCTTCTCGCCCTCACCGATTACTACAACGCCCTTCATCGCGACACCGTGAAGAACGTAACGCATTGCCTCAACAGCTGCGCGGTCAACCTCATTCTTGTCTCCGAGACCGAACCAGCGTCCCGAAGCCATGACGGCGGCTTCAGCAGAACGAACGAGTTCCATAGCGAGATTCTTATCCTGAGCGAATAATGCCATGAAATATCTTGCCTCCCTAAATTGTTTGTGATTGCAATGATTATATACTAAACGCGCAAAAAATTTCCCCCTGATGACTTCACCAGAGGGATTAATTATTCTTACTCGAGGCCGTATTCTCTCAGCAGCTGCCGGTAACGCTGTTCAACCTCGTTCAGCTGGGGCTCCTGACGTTTGGGCGCAGGGGGGTTGGGCCTGCTCGGGATTGCCGCCGGAGGAGTGTGGGCGGTAACCTGCTGTGAAGGTTGTGGTGCCGGTCTCTCTCCGCCGCCAGATGGTGAAGATGGCGACGATGCCTCCCGTTCCCGCCTCTGAAGACTCGCGTAGTACGACTCGTCCTGCTCAACTAGGAACAAGCGCGGGCCTCTCGGGTCATTGTCTGCGGTCCTGTAGCTCCCTCCGTGAAGAGGACACGAGGCAGTCGGGGATTTCCCCTTAGGGAAGTACAGCGGCACTGCCTGACAGCCTGAGCGGGCCCTGTAACCCGAAGCACGGCAGATAGATACCTTCTCGACCTCGACCCAATCGGGAGGGGCCTCGAAGTTCGCGGGGGACTTCATGACCTGAGCCGCATACGTCATGAACTTTTTCCACGCTGGAGCCGCAATTGTTCCGCCGAATGCCCTCCTGCCCATGCTCTTATGGTCGTCTCGCCCGACGTAAACCGCCGTAGTCAGTCCCGGGATCCCTCCGCAGAACCAAGCGTCAATAAAGTCGTTTGACGTCCCGGTCTTGCCGAAAGTGTTTATGCCCTTCACAGCCGCGGGCTTCCCGGTACCGGCCCTCACCGCGTCCTGAAGCATTGAACGTATTGCGTAGGCTGTCTCCGGCCTCATTGCCTGACTGACTGCCGTATCACGGTGCTCTATCACGTTGCCGTCCCTGTCCTTAATCTCGCGAATCATCTGAGGGACTATCCTTTTTCCGCCGTTGTTGAAGCAGTTGAACGCCACAGCCATTTCTAGGGGTGTTAGGCTCGCGGAACCCAGAGCTATCGACAAGTCATTTGGCAGGTACTTGGTCTCAATTCCCATGTTGCGCGCCATCTGGACTATTGCGTCAGTACCGATATACGCGGCCACACGAACTGCTACGGTGTTGTAGGAGCTGGTCAACGCCCTCTGTAACGTAACTTCTCCGGCGTAACCCCCTCCCGAGTTGTGAGGGGACCAGCCTTTACCCCGTGAACCCTTCTGCTTGAACGTTATCGGTGCGTCGAGGAAGTGGTCGCTGGGCATCACGTCTTCCTCCATTGCGGCGGCGTAAACTATGGGCTTGAAGCTGGAGCCGGGCTGACGGACTGCCTGTGTAGCTCGGTTGAACTTGCTGTCCTTGAAGTCCTTACCTCCAACGAGCGCGAGAACTTCGCCGGTCTCAGACTCAATGCACACCAACGCACCCATTACGTTTTTGTTGAGGCCCTGTATTGCCTCGCGTGCCTTGTCCTGAAGCCGAATGTCAAGTGTCGTGTAAATCTGGAGGCCTCCGCTGTAAACTTCATCCTTGCCGTATTTGGGTAATAAGTCGTTGAACAGCAGGTGAGACACAAAGTAGGGTGCCCTGTTGAACTCCTCGATTTTGTTGGCCTGTTTGCTTATCACTAGTTCTTCATCGTAGGCGGCCTGCCTCTGTTCCGCAGTGATCCAGCCTAACGTCTCCATTCGTGAGAGGACGTAATTCTGTCTGGCTTTGGCGTTGGTCATGCTGGTTGAGGGGTTGTAGCGTCCGGGGTTGGCGATGAGTCCGGCGAGGATTGCAGATTGTGCGAGGTCCAAATCTTTTGCCGACTTCCCGAAGTATGTTCTTGCGGCCGTCTCTGCTCCCCAAGCTCCGTGCCCGAAGTTAATCGTGTTGAGGTACAGCTCCAGAATCTTATCTTTTGGGAACAACTTTTCGAGCCTCATAGCGATAATGATTTCCTTAGCCTTTCTTGTGATGCTCTTCTCGTGGGACAAGAATAGATTTCGGGCCAACTGCTGAGTTATCGTGCTGGCTCCCTGAACTTTTCCTCGCTCGACAATGTCCGTATAGAGTGCCCGCAAGATTGAGCCTATCCTGATTCCTCCGTGCTGGTAGAACGCAGAGTCTTCGGCAGCAAGTACGGCCTTCACTAGGTGAGGTGAGATTTGTGCGAGTTCTAGGGGAGTCCTGTTCTCGATGAAGAGTTTTGCTATGACTTCTCCGTTCCTGTCGTAGAGGATTGACGGAAGGCTGCTCTTGGGGTTGGCGAGTTCCAGCATGCTGGGCAGGTCCTCCGAGATTTTGACGACGTACCAAGCTACTCCCGCGCTCAGTGCTCCAGTGGCGAGAAGGACCACGAGCAGAAGGGACATCATCATGAGCTTCAAGATTGATAGGTGCTTCTTGCGCTTGGGCTTGGGCTTGGGCTTCGGCTTCCTCTGGACAGGTCTTGGGGAAGGGTGAGAGACCTGATGGGACTTGGCCTTCTTACGCTGGTAGGTTGTGTATAGTACGTCTTCTTCTTCCGGGTCTATCTGGAAATCTCGATTGACGCCTTCGTGTTGGCGGCGTGAATCATTTCTGTCGTTCATGATTAAACCTTTTCCCCTTTGTCAATATGATTCGCTCAAATAATATCACACACGCTCAAAAATTCTTATGATTCCGCCCTTCCTCAGGTGCCCGGTGTCCCACATGTTGCGAAGGCTGAACCACAAAAATTCTCCGTAGGTTACGGTCATGACGTTTAGGCCGTCGTGTGTCTGTTCGTAGCCGGCCAAGTTGAACCAGTGCCAATTGAAGTCGTCTAGTTTTGGGTCATTGTGCATGAGCATTAGGTATGGGACGGGAAAATTTCTGTCCAGCTGGTTTGTGATTGCCTCAGCGAAAGATTCATAGTCCACGCTTCCCGAGAGCCCCTCAAGGATCAGGGAGTCGCACTCTTTGTCTGTGAGGTAGTCGAGGAAGCCGCAAATGTACGTCTCCAGAAAGTCTATGCCGTGATAGCGCGGGGATAAGTAGGGCTTCATGGAGGTTGCGAAGTCTATGAAGTCTGAGCGTGAGATGTTGTGCGGGTCATGAGGGTAGAGCCTCCTGAATTTCTCTTGTGAGGCCAAGAACATGCATACGTCGCAGGCTGTTACGGCTCCGCAGCCTCCTCTGTTCATGTCCCACTCTGTGAGGTCATCCTGATTGCCCCCGGGCTTGCCGTCAATCGTGAAGTAGTCTAGTACTTTTCTGCGTTCCAACTAATCATTCCTGCTACATAATAAGTGTAATACTGTGGGTACTTATTAGACTTTTGCTCGTTCACCCTGTCCTCGTTCGGCGTGCCTAATGGAGTTTGTCCGACAGTCCAGAGCCTTGACTTCCCGGCTAGCCACCGGTAGCGATTCCCCGTTATGGGTATCGAAAATCGATTTTTATAGTGCTTTGACGTGCACTCCCCACCCTCTGTCCCTGTGTAGCAGATTTTACCTCCATTCCTTGTTGTGTCAACATTCTTCAGAGCCAGAGCACTATATTACACTTTTTCCCTGTCTAGATATTCGCTCCCAAGCTGCCATAATAGTAAAATATCTTATTATCGCAGCCTATTAATAATTTCCTAACTGGCCGGGAAAATTTCCGTATATTTTATAGCGTCTGCCCGGTTTGTGAACGTGAGCGAAAAATTAATCATGCTGTGCTAAAATACAACTCACATCAACTATGTACAAGAAAGGACTAATTCATCATGGCAGACATTATCGGACTCACCTGCACTCAGTGCAAGAGGCGCAACTACACCACAACCATCAACAAGAAGAAGCAGACCAAGAAGCTCGAGGTCAAGAAATACTGCAAGTGGTGCAACGCCTCCGTCCTGCACAAAGAGTCTAAGTAACAAGTTGCTAAACATTGCAACCTGTTGTAGAATTTAACCCGTAAATTTTCACGCAGGTCCGTGGCTCAATTGGCAGAGCACTGGTCTCCAAAACCGGGGGCTGCAGGTTCGAGTCCTGCCGGGCCTGCCATTTCTTTATGAGGACAAGACAAAGCAAATGGCAAAGACAACCACAGAGAAACCGACAAAGCTGACTTCACTGAAGAACTTCATACGGGAAGCAAAAGCCGAGCTCAAGAAGGTAACCTGGCCGACAAGAAGGCAGATCTGGTACTGGACAGTGATAGTGATAGTGTTCACCCTGTGCGTATCTCTGTATCTCGGCCTGATTGACTTTATTCTTGCGTGGCTGTTCCGCACGTTGTTGGGCTAAGTCAGATATGCCGGATAAAGAACGCCGCTGGTACGTTGTGCAGACGTATGCGAGCTACGAAAAGCGCGTAGAGGCCGATTTACGTCAGCGCATCGAGGCTATGAACATGCAGGATAAGATCTTCAACGTCCTGATACCTACGGAGACACACATAGAGGTCAAGGACGGGAAGAGCCGTGAAGTTACCCGAAAACTCTACCCGAGCTACGTAATGGTAGAGATGATTCTTGATGAGCAGTCGTGGTACGCTGTCAGGCACACGCCCGGAGTTACTGGGTTCATCGGTGCTGGAACTCACCCCATGCCGCTCTCACAGGAGGAAGTTGACCGCATCATGGCGGGAATGAGGGACAGCCGCGAGAACATGAAGGTAGAGATGGACCTCAAGCCCGGGGACTCCGTGAGGGTAATAGCTGAGGGTGAAATGAAGGGCTTCACGGGTCCTGTCGTGGAGGTCAACGCTAAGAAGGGCCGAGTGAGGTTCAAGAGCGACGTGCTAGGCGGAGCGGTATTGGAGACGGACTACAAAGCCTTAGAGAAAATCTAGGGCATAATATGTAGAGAACAGAAAGGAAAAATTTTTATCATGGCTAAGAAAGTTGTAGGGCAGATAAAATTACAGCTGCCAGCCGGGAAAGCGACACCCGCACCCCCTGTAGGTCCTGCATTAGGACAGCACGGAGTGAACATCATGGAGTTCTGCAAGCAGTTCAACGCAAAGACTTCTGACCAGGCAGGGCTAATCATTCCGGCAGTCATAACGGTATACGCTGATAGGAGCTTCACATTCGAGCTGAAGACTCCTCCTGCTGCAGTGTTGCTGAAGAAGGCCGCAGGAATCGAGTCGGGTTCAGGAGTTCCCAACAAGACCAAAGTCGGCAAATTGGCGCGCGCAAAGGTCCGTGAAATCGCGGAGATGAAGATGAAGGACCTGAACGCCAACGACGTAGAAGCCGCAATGAGGATGATCGAAGGCACAGCCCGTTCAATGGGCCTTGAGGTCGTCGACTAGTTACACAGGCAGGCGGGAGAGCATTTATTGAGGCTCGTTAGGACCGCAGGAGGTAAGACATGAAGAGAAGCAAGAGATACAGGGAAGCCGCGAGCAAAGTCGAGTCCGGGAAGCTCTACGGGCTTCGTGAGGCTGTCGAACTGTTCAAGACTATAGCAACGGCCAAGTTCAACGAGAGCATAGAAGTCCACGTCAGGTTAGGGATTGACCCCCGCCACGCAGACCAGCAGGTCAGGAGCACGGTATCACTCCCACACGGAACGGGCGTAACGAAAAAGGTGCTCGTAATCACTCAGGGCGAGAAGATCAAGGAAGCTCAGGACGCAGGGGCGGACCTTGTGGGCGGAGATGACATGGTAGCTCAGATTCAGGGCGGGTTCATGGACTTTGACGCGGTTATCGCAACGCCGGACATGATGAAGTCCGTCGGCCGTCTGGGTAAAGTTTTGGGGCCCCGCGGGTTGATGCCGAGCGCGAAGACCGGGACCGTAACGTTTGAGCTGGCCAATGCCGTTAAGGAAATCAAGGCAGGACGCGTGGAGTTCCGTGCGGACAAGACCGGAATAACCCACAACGCCGCAGGACGCAGGGACTTTTCTGTGGATGACCTCTACGACAACGTTAAGGCACTGCTTCAGGCAATCTACAGGGCTCGCCCAGCATCGGTCAAGGGTACTTACGTCAAGAGCATTGCTATAGCTCCAACAATGGGGCCGGGAATCGCTGTAGACCCTGCCGCCGCACAGAAAGAATTAGCACTGTAAAAATTTTTCGCATATATATTCAGTCCGCAGACAGCAGGGGCTTTTATTCAGAGCTTAATAATCCTGCCGAGGAGTGAGGGTTTTCGTGAACATAGAGAATAACGCTCCTCCTGATTGTGCAAAGACGGGGGAGCTTTTTTGTGAGACTTAAAGGAGGTGAACACAAAGTATGCCGGCAAAAATTAAGTATGAACTTGTTGACGGCCTCAGAGAAAAATTATCGCGCACCAAAGCCGTGTTCGTCGGTGAGTATCGCGGAATGACCGTAGCTCAGAGCACAATGCTCCGGCACAAAGTCCGTGAAGCTGGCGGTGAACTCAAGGTCGCGAAGAATACACTTTTCGCAATCGCCATGAAGGAAGCCGGACTGGAGGCACTCCCGGAGGAACTCATGAAGGGTCCGAACATTTTCGCTCTCTGCTATGATGACCCGGTGAGCGTGGCCAAAGTCCTCAAGGAGTACGTCAACGACAAGTCCCAGAAGGCATTTGTCCTCAAGGGAGGATTGCTCGAGAAACAGCAGCTCAACCGTGAACAGCTTATGGCTCTTGCGGATCTGCCGTCGAAGGAGGTCATGCGCGGTCAGGTTGTCAGGACAATCGCAGCTCCTCTCTCTGGGCTGGTCAACGTCTTGGCCGGGACGATGCGGAATTTCGTTACATGTCTCGACCAGATACGCGCAAAGAAGGAAGAAGGCACTGCGGCTTAGTGCTTGCAGTAATCATCAATATTAACGGAGGTAAATATTATTATGAGCAAAGAAGAAATCATCCAGGCTATTGAAACCATGTCAGTACTTGAGCTTTCGGAACTCGTGAAGGCTCTCGAGGAGAAGTTCGGCGTAAGCGCATCAGCAGCACCCATGATGATGGCCGCCATGCCCGGAGCCGCCGCAGCAGCAGCACCCGCTGAGGAGAAGACAGAGTTCGACGTGGTCTACAAGGGGCCCGGAGCGAACAAGATCGCCGTAATCAAGGCAGTACGCGAGATCACATCACTTGGCCTCAAGGAAGCTAAGGAGCTCGTTGACAACCCGCCGAAGAACATCAAGGAAGGCGTGTCCAAAGAAGAGGCTGAGGAGATCAAGAAGAAGCTCGCTGAGGCCGGAGCAGACGTAGAGGTTAAGTAGTATTGTGGTTACTTCAGAGGCTCGGAGAATCTCAGGGCCTCTTTTTGTTACGTGAGGGAGGGCAGGCAAAAATTCCTTCACAAATTTATCACTCTAACGAAAGGAGGGCAGCCGTTTACAGAGATTTTTGCTCCTAAGCATAGTTTCTGTCTGATAGGTGATATAATCCGTCTTAGCGAGATAATATGTGCTTGACAGAGAAAATTAGAGGCAGTATGTACTAGATTTCTGTCCGCAAAACATTCAGCCTTAAAGCCCCTGCTAGGCGGAAATTGAAGACTCGGGAGCGTCATAGAACACGGACGCGCAGAACGGGTAAGGGAGCAGAAAAGCTGCAAATTTTTCACAAGTCTTCTGTAACGGTTTTCACCAAATGAGCGCACAAAACACGAAACAGTCCGCAGACAGCAAGAAGAAACACATCATCATCGGCGTAATTGTCGCTATCCTGTTCCTGAACGTCATGTGGACCGTAATGCAGAACAAGTTCACACCAAAACTCGACGGCATCAAGACCGACGTAGCCGGAATAGACCAGAGGCTGGCCAAGATTGAGCAGGACGGACTGCCCAATGTAGCCAACCTCAAGCAGGATTTCGAGGACCTCAAGGCAGTATCCGCAAAGTTTGAGGAGCGCATAGAGCAATTAATCAAGCTCGAGGAAGAACAGTTAGCGCACCTTGAGGCACAGGCAGCGGCCCAGAGAGCAAGGATTGAGGCACTCAAGAAATTAACCGCCCCCAAAGAATAGGCCCCATACATACACAACACCTCCTAATCCTTCATACACAGCCCCGGCGGTAATGCCATACTGCTGGGGTAATTATTTACCCTTTGACGAGAGGAGAATCTATCATGAACTGTACAAATTGCGGTGCACCCCTGAAAGTTGACGACGAGAAGTGCCAGTATTGCGGGTCAATCACTCCCTACGGTGAGCAGAAGTTACAGGAACGCCGCCAGCATGAGCGTGAAGAGCAGCAGCGTCAATCAGCCGCAAACCTTCCGGCAATGAAGTATGTATCTATGACGTTCGCAGTGTGCGTGTACTTGATTACGTTCGGGTACTACGCGCCATACTGGTACGCAACGAGAATAGCACAGCTCAACGGGCTTGGCACCAGCAAGAAATTTCCGGCATGGGCAGCGGGAGTCTTTGGTCTTGCGTGTCTGGGAATGTTCATCCTGCCCGGCTGGGAGGGGTATTTCGGCGTAACTGAGGAGTTCTCGCAGGAAGTCGTGAATTACTCTCTGGGGATTGCGTTCGTTGTGTCGGTGTACTTGGCGTTTGCTGTGAGGGGAATGCTTCAGGAGCACGCGGCCAAGTTCATGGATAGGGGCGCGGCTGTCCAGACCATTGCGCCGTCGGGTGTAAGTCTGGTGTTGTTCGGGCCTCTCTACCTTCAGGCGTGCATTAACAGAATGATAGCTATGAAGATGCTTGCTCCCAAAATCTAGACGGCACCACAAAAAAAGTCCCCCCGGCAAAATCTCACTGGGGGGACTCTTCTCACTTGCTACTTAGCGTTCTTGACGTACTCGTTGCGTTCCTTAAGCGCACGTTCCGCAAGAGTACACGCCCTCAAAATCGCGCTCATGTCCTGAGTCTGCACGGAGTCTTCAAGACCTTTCACGGCCTCCTCCAGTGCCCGCTCAATCTTCCCGGAAGCCGGAGTCGGGTCAGAATACTTCAGTGCCTCCGCAAAGTTCGCTATCTGCGTCAAGTTCTGTGCGGGAATCCCGGCCGCCTTCAGGTCAGCAACAACATAACCCACACGGTTGCCCAGTGAGGCCAAGTTCGCACGTCCCTCGTCCTGCTGGCGTCTGTCAGCACCAGAGAGCCGCAATTCAGCCATGTTGATTAATATCATCGGCACTAGGAACACCACGAGGCCCCCGACGTGAGTCAGAATATATTTCGTCGTTGTGAAGGGAGATAACGCGTTCCACACGGCCAGAACTATCACGAACAGGAAATACACCGCACCAAGAATGAATTTCGTGAAGCTCACGGGAATATTTCTGCCTGAGTTCGAACGCATAGCTATTCCTGAGGCTTGAAGTGTCTCAAGAATTAACGCAAAGGCCAAGAACCCCACAGACACCCAAAACGTGAAGCCCCTCTGTTCAGGAGTCGTCAGGAAGTACACGAACACAGCCGCAACTGCAGCGATAAGGGCCATAAGCAGGAAAATGTTGAAGACCTGCCGGATTTTGTTGAAGAATTTACCCATAATAATCACCTCACAAGAATTATACTTGCTGTCCGCAGTTCATGCAGAATTTCGCACCGGGCATGAGCTGGCTACCGCACTTAGGGCACACCGCAGACAACTTGGCTCCGCAGTTCATGCAGAATTTCGCTCCACTAGGGATGGGCTGACCGCATGACGGACACACCGTACTCGCTCCAGTCTGAGGGACTGGGGGAGTCTGTGGCTGTGCGGGCTGTGCGGGTTGAGGCTGTGCGTTGGGGTTGATGTACTGCCCCATCTGTGAGGCCATCTGACCGAACGCCGTACCCATCCCCATACCTGTACCGAGACCGACTCCGGCGTTGAGGAGCCCCGAACCTCCCTCGTTCTTGGCCGCAGTCTCCATAACGTCAAATGATCTCTTCTGCTGGTAGCTGTAACCCATAACGTTCATAGCCGCACGCTCACTCATGGCCGCCTTGAGCTTCTTTATGCCCTCGTCGTC
>JAFPZI010000195.1 GCA_017417365.1 Synergistaceae bacterium | reverse complement strand
CAGAAATTGTCGATGACGTTGCAAATTCTGTCGTTGCACAATTACTCTTCCTTGAGAGCGAAGACCCCGACAAAGATATTAACCTTTACATCAACAGTCCGGGCGGAAGTGTAACTGCCGGCCTCGCAATTTATGACACAATGCAATACATCCGGCCAAAAGTCTCGACAATCTGCGTGGGACTGGCAGCGAGCATGGGAGCTATTCTTCTAGCCGGAGGGGCTAAGGGTAAACGTTTGGCACTCCCCAACGCCGAAATCATGATTCACCAGCCTCTTGGGGGCGCAAGGGGGCAGGCCAGCGACATAGAGATTCAGGCCAAGAACATAATCAAGACTAAGGAGCGAATGAACCGAATCCTTTCGTCCCACACAGGCCAGGACTACGAGACCGTTGCCCGCGACACCGACAGGGATAACTACATGACTGCTGAGGAGGCCCTGAAGTATGGCCTTATTGACAAGATAATAGAGGCAAGGACAACAGATGCCGGGCAGTAAGACCAAGACCAAGACCAACACTCCCGAAGAAGTCAGGTGCTCATTCTGCGGGAAGACCAGCATGGAAGTTGACGAGATGTTCGAGGGTCAGGGCGGGAACGTGAGAATCTGCGACCAGTGCATAGCCCTTTGCAGTATCATGATGGCCGGAAGGCAGGGCAATATCCCTATGGACCAGCCGGAAATCTTCGGGCAGTTCGGGGACGCTCCCCAACTCCACCAGACCAGCAAAAAGTTCGGGGACTCTGTAACCAGCATCAAGCCCAGAGAACTAAGCGAGTACCTTGACCAGTACGTGATAGGGCAGTCCAGAGCGAAAAAGGTCGTCAGCGTCGCAGTGTACAACCACTACCAGAGGATCAAGAATAACCTTGAGGAGCGAAATTCCGACGTTGAACTACAGAAGAGCAACGTGCTTCTTCTTGGCCCGACCGGTTCAGGCAAGACCCTTATAGCACAGACATTGGCGAGGAAGCTCAACGTACCTTTTGCGATTGCCGACGCTACTACACTGACTGAGGCGGGCTATGTCGGTGAGGACGTGGAGAATATCCTAGTGAGGCTCTTACAGGCTGCGGATTATGACCTGAAGGCAGCGGAGAGGGGAATAATTTATCTGGACGAGATAGACAAGATTTCGCGAAAATCCGAGTCAACGTCGATAACCCGGGATGTTTCTGGCGAAGGTGTCCAGCAGGCATTGTTGAAGATTCTCGAGGGCACAATCTCGAACATTCCCCCCAAAGGCGGCCGCAAACACCCTCACCAAGACTTCATACAGATCAACACGGAGAACATACTATTCATCTGCGGGGGAGCTTTTGACGGACTTGAACCGATTGTGGCTCGCCGTGAGCTTCAGAAATCCATTGGTTTCGGCGGAGAATTGGCGGGCAAAAAGTCTTCCGGCTATGAGATTCTCAAGAAGGTACAGCCTGAAGACCTCGTAACTTACGGCTTCATCCCGGAGCTTGTCGGACGTATTCCCGTTCTTGTTGCGCTTGAGGAACTCGACAAAGAAGCGTTAATCAAGATACTTCAGGAGCCGAAAAATGCCCTCGTCAAGCAGTACAGCAAGATGCTCAAGATGGATGACGTTACGTTGGAGTTCACCCAGCCTGCACTTGAGAAGATAGCCGAACTCGCTGAAGCCAGAAAGACGGGGGCTAGGGGATTGCGCTCAATCATGGAAAATCTTATGCTGGACATTGAGTACGAATTACCCTCAATGCCGGAAGCCTCGAAGGCCGGGAAAAAGTTAGTGATTACCCCAGAATTTGTCGGGAACATGGACACACCATTAGAGCAATTGCTTCATGAATAAGGCAGAGTTTAGGAACGTCAGGCTTGAGGCTGCGTGTTTCAGGCCTGACCAGCTCATAGCGGAGGACTCATCCCTGCCGGAGTTCGCCATAGCGGGACGCTCTAACGTCGGGAAGTCCTCACTGATTAATGCGCTTTTGGGAGCAAAATTGGCCAAGACAGGACAGACTCCCGGCAAGACCCGAAGCGTGAACTTCTACCGTGTTGGGACACCAGAGGGTGAGTTCAGGCTGGTGGACCTCCCGGGATATGGTTACGCCAAGCGGAGCCGGGACGAACGCAACGACTGGCAGAGGCTCGTAGCGTCGTACATGAGGGGGCGTGAGTCGCTGGGGCTTGTTCTGCACCTTGTGGACTTCAGGCACGGGCTGCTTGCGAATGACCGGGAGCTTCAGGAATGGATTCGGGCTTTGGGGAAGAATATATTTGTGGTGTTCACGAAGGCCGACAAGATAGCTCACGGTAAATGGAAGTCCCTGCGGACGGAGTATGTTCGTGGCGGGATGTATTCACACGATGTGCCTATAGTAACGTCGAGTGAGAAGCGCGAGGGGATTTCTGAGTTGCGGGAGTTTATCGTGAAGTTCATGAAGAAAGGTGATATACTTACGGAAAATCCATAGAAACGAGGTAGACAAACTTGACCGATAAAGCTATAATCGAACGGCGAACGACGAACGGCGAACGACGAACGGCGAACCTTCCACATTTTTAGCTGATTCTATCACAATTCCCTACGAACAATTTGAACCCGAGAGGCTGGACCCAATTTATGACGTTGCGGCCCCTTACTCTGAAATGAGTAAGAACGAGCGTTACTTTCTTAACGGCATAATCAGGGCAATGAAGCCGAAGAAGATTCTTGAAGTTGGAGTCGCTAATGGCGGAGGAACTTCAATAATCCTCAACGCAATTTCAGACATTGAGGGAGCAAATTTGTACTCTGTCGACTACACGGAAAAATCATATAGGTATCCTGATAAGCCTTCGGGGTTTCTTGTTGAGGAGAAGTTTCCGCAGTTCTTGGACAAATGGCGGATATTCCGAGGCGGGGATGTCTCACGCTTCATTGAGGAAGTCGGCGGAGGAATTGAACTGTTCATGCTGGACACTGTTCACACTCACCCGTGGGAGACGCTGAACTTCTTGTGCGTCCTGCCGTTCATGAAGATTGGCTCGTGGGTGGTGCTTCACGACATAACGTTATTCATGAATCCGTCAGACAGGCACGCACTGGCATGCGGGTATCTTTATGCGGGTGTTGTGTCCGACGAGAAGGTTACTCCTGCTCCCGACAACCCAGCGCGGAAATTCGCCAACATAGGAGCGTTCAGGGTATCGGAGGCTACGGTGAAGTATGTGAACAACCTGTTTGAGATGCTGTTAGTCCCGTGGAATATTCAGGTGTCCGGGCGGGATTTGGAGGACATAAGCCGGATAATCCAGAAGTATTACTCGCCGGAACAGTATAGATTTTTCTGTGATGCTCTGGAGTTCCAGGAGTACATGTTCAAGCACCCAGCAAACTTCCACTCGAAGGTAAGGCACTACCTGCAGGAGAAGGCAAGCGCAAAAACGTATTCGTTCCTCTCCAAGATTCGGCGTTCGTTGAGGCGGTTCAAGATATAGGACTAGGCTCTAAGGCGGGGGCACTCTGTCCGTAATCGTGAGGGTAAAATCTTTCTCGTGTTCGTAGCCGAATCTGGCCTCCATTTTGCGGAGGATAGTACCCTTCATGCTGCCTAATTGTGCTGCTGCCCGTTTGTTCCTCACTGCAACACACAGCTCATCCACGCCGAGATTGTAGGGTTCTGACCACCGTGCCAAAGCCGGACCAACAACGCTTGCCCAAGACAGTTTGAGCCTCTCCAGAATAGCCACTCTCTCTGCAGCCTTCGGGAACATCGCGTAAACGTCAATGAGTGCTCCTACTCTTTCCTCACTCATGGTTCATGCGTTCATTCCTCACAAGAATAACGGAGACTAATTGCACATCAACCGGCGTAACTCCCGAAATCCTCAAGGCTTGGCCCAAACTTTCCGGCCTGTAGTGCTTGAGCTTCTGCAGACACTCCGCCCTAAGCCCCTTCACAGAATCGTAGTCGAACCCTTCAGGTATCCTCACGCCGTCAAAACCCTTCATGCGTTGCGCGACTCTTGCCTCGCGTTCAAGGTAGCCGGTGTAGCGTAATTCCGTCTCAACGTGCGAAATCTCCTCAGCCGACAAACTTTCATGCGGGGGTGATAGCCTCTCAATCAGTGCGTAATTCACGCCCCTATGCTTCAGGAACTCCGCGAGCGTCATTGTCTCCGCAGGAACTTCTGCACCGAACTCACCGCACACCCCCTCAACCTCCGGCGACGGCCTCACACGTTCCGCCCTAAGACGCGCGGTCTCCCTCTCCTCACGCCCAAAACGTGCCTCGAGTTCCCTCCAGCGCGAATCGTCAATCAGCCCGACTCTCCTGCCGTAATTCGCGAGCCTGTGAGCTGCGTTGTCCCAGCGCAAGAGTAATCTGTGTTCACACCTGCCCGTCAGCATCCGGTAAGGCTCATCGGTGCTCTTCGTGGTCAAGTCGTCAACCAGCACGCCCAAATACCCTTCATCGCGCCCAAGTACTAACGGTTCTTCACCCTTCACCGACAAAGCCGCGTTCACACCAGCTAAGAGCCCCTGAGCAGCTGCCTCCTCGTAGCCGGAAGTGCCGTTGACCTGTCCTGCACAGAAGAGGCCGGGAATGTTCTTGTTCTCTAGGGAGTGCTTGAGCTGGTCGGGCAAAAGGTAAGCGTACTCGATTCCGTAGCCGGGCTTGATGATTTTCGCGCGCTCACAGCCGGGCAGGGAGTGAACCATTTCGGCCTGAACGTCATACGGGAGGCTTGTGGAGAAGTTCTGAACGTAGACTTCATTCGTGTTCACAGAGACGGGCTCAAAGACTATCGGGTGTGTTACGTGGTCTGGGAAGCGCAAGAATTTATCCTCGATTGACGGGCAATATCTCGGGCCATTTGCCTGAACGTCTCCCGTAACCAATGGGGAACGCTCAATGTTGCGTGAAAGTATTGCGTAGGTCTGCTCAGTTGTCCGAGAGAAGTAGCAGGCATACCCAGAGCCGTAGAGTTTAGGTTCTCCCCAGAGGTCAAAGCACAGGGGCTCATTCTCCGAGAATTGTGGCTTGGCCTGTGAGAGGTCGATAGTGTGAATGTTCAGGCGTGGTGTAGTGTCGGTCCTCATGATGCCCATAGAGATTCCCAGATTGGCGAGGGATTTCGGGAGGGACTGTGAGTTGTTCTGGCCCATCGGTCCGGAAGGGAAGGACTTATCACCCACGAACACCCGCCCGTTCAGGTAGACCCCTCCGCAGAGGACTACGGTGCGTGAAGTGTAGTGTGCACCGTGTCGTGTGAGAATGCCGGAGATTCGTCCATGTTCGGTGAGGAGTGTTAGGGCTTCGTCCTGATTCACGTCTAGGCTGGGCTGAGTTGTGAGGAGTTTTCGGTAGTAGGTGCTGTATTGTCCCGGGTCGCACTGTGCTCGGAGTGCCCGGACTGCTGCACCTTTGGAGGTGTTGAGCCAGCGTATCATCAGGGTAGAAGCATCGGCAGCTCTTGCCTGTTCACCGCCGAGTGCACTGACTTCACGGACTAAGTGGCCTTTAGCGGGGCCGCCTATTGAGGGGTTGCAGGGCATTAGAGCGGTGTTGTCGATGGAGAGGCTGAGGAGGAGAGTTTTGCAGCCAATCCTTGAGGAAGCCAGAGCCGCTTCACATCCTGCGTGGCCTCCGCCGATTACGATAACGTCATAAGAATCACGAAACATTGTACGTCCTGAAGACTCCTTCCAGTTTCTTAGGGTCAGTGTTATAGAGCGTCTTCACGTCCACTCTGGTTATAACTTGCGGCAGAACAGGGATCATGTTTTTGCTGCCCTTGTCGTAAATAGGAATGTTTGTCTGCTGAGGGGTATTGAAGTGTGATACCGGCGCGTAGTAAGAAATGTTGTTGTCAATGACCAGCACCACACCGCAGAAGAATTTATCGTGAGTTGTGTAATCTGAGCGTGGGACTCGTGAATCATAATTTCTCAGGAAGTCGAGATATTTCCCATCGATTTCGTAAAAATCTATCACTAGTCAAATCCTCCCTAAATAAAAAAGGGGAACAATGCCCCCCCTAATCCTCCTCTTATGGCCGGAGTAAGCCAAGAAATTAACGCCCTCTCTCACAGTCGAGGTAAACTGAAGAACTTTTTGCGTGAGAAAATTATAGCATAAACTTGGCGGCATCATGAAAATCTACCCCCATGAAGTCCTTCATTGACGCAAACGGATTCTCTGGTGCAGTCAGGAACACCTGCCAACCCGTCCTCACAAGCTCACGGTGAACGAACTCCCGCCCCTCCGCGTCAAGTTCCGCAGTAAGGTCGTCGAACAACAATACAGGTTCTCTCTTGAGCCTCAGAGCAATTAGCTTCCCCGCAGTAATCAGCAGATACAGAACAAGCCTTCTCTTCTGCCCTCGGCTCAGTCCCTCCGAAGCCGCCCGGCCGTTCTCACACAACGTTATCGCCAAATCGTCATAGCCCGGTCCGTCCTGAGGCCTGAACACGTGGAGTTCCCGCACCCTGTTCTTGGCCAGAGACTCCTTCAGGAACTCCTCACCCTTCACCCCCAACACAGGCACAAACGACAGCTCAAACTT
>JAFPZI010000194.1 GCA_017417365.1 Synergistaceae bacterium | reverse complement strand
TACAATGGGGCCTTGACGCTGAGCGGGATTCCTAGTGAGGCTTGGGAGTATGAGGTGAACGGGCGAAGTGCGCTAGGGTGGATAGTGGAGAGGTATCGTGATGAGGTTGATGTGAAGTCTGGGTTGAGGAATGACTGTAACGCTTGGGGGCGTGAGCGCGGGGATGCGAGGTATGTAGTTGGGTTGATTGGTCGTGTGGTGAGTGTGAGTGTGGAGACTGTGAGGATTTTGGGGGCCTTGCCGGAAATGGGAGTGTAGTTGTGGTACAATAGGGGCAGCGGTGAGGGAGTTAGCTACCCCCGTGAAACCCCGTAAATTACACCCCTAAGTTAGCGGGTAAACCAATCAACTAAGAGAAGAATGGTCTTTACGGCCCAGTAAAGTGCAGCGGCGAAAATGTCAATCCTGGCAGGAGACTTCGGCCGCTGTATCTTTCTGGTTTTACGTCCGCCTTTCTTGGTCAACGTATTCACCTCTAATCTACAGGGCGACTCCCCGCTGAATCGATGAGCCCTGTACCTCATCCGGGACTCCCTCGTGGGAAGTATTATAGCAGAACGTGTGAAGGTCTAAAGTTTTGTGGGGAATGCCATAAATGGGTGTGTAGTTGTGGTACAATAGGGGTCAGTCCGAGGGACTCACTGTAGCCCCTAGGCAGTCGGAAATCAACTGCATTTTAGCGATGGTATCTATCCCAGAAGAACAGGACGATACGTATCACCAAGAACACGAACGAGGCGAGATAGTACACTTTGCGGAGCACATCCCGCCTCTGTTGTTTGTTACGAGGTTTGCGCCTCTTCGCTTTGGAAGCCACGCTATCACCTCCCTTCCACAGGGCGGATCTCCGAAATCATGCAGTTCCCTGCAGCCTGCTCGAAGTCCCTCGGCGGGAAGTATTATAGCAGAACGTGTGAAGGTCTGAAGTTTTGTGGGAATGAGGGTGTTGCTGTGTGGTATAATCATGACACAGGGGAGGCGAGGAAGCTAACCTTACCCCCTAGTAATTAACACCCAGCTAACTAGCCGGAGAACCGATCCCAAATAAGGAATACGAGTCTCACGAACCAGTAGAGAGCAGCGATGTAGTGATGTAACCCGGTCAGGTAATCACGTCGCTGCTTTTTGCTGGTGTGCTTCCGGCCTTTGCGAGCCATCTGCTTCACCGCCTTTCACAGGGCGGATCCCCATCGACCAAGGAGTCCCTGTCTCTCCTCTGGGGCTTCCTCTTAGGGAATATTATACCAGACCCCTACAGCTCCCCAACCCTCACCGGCCACTCCTCCCCAAGCTCACTAATCATCTCCCCAACACTCCGGCCGCTCACAGGGTGCCTCCACCCCTCCGGCACTACTTCCCACAACGGCACAAGCACAAACATCCTCTCAGCAATCCTCACGTGCGGAACGTCCAGCTCCTCAGAGTGATACACCTCCTCGTCCATCAGCAGAATATCTACGTCAATCTTCCGCGCTCCCCAACGAACAGACTCCACCCGCCCAAGTTCCCGCTCAATCCCCTTCACACTCCTCAAGAGTCCCAACGCCTCAAGCCCCTCACCCTCAACCCTCACACAAGCATTCAGGTAATCCGGCTGCGGTACCCCTCCCCACGCAGGAGTCTCATATACGCTGCTGCACTTCACAACACGACCGAGCGTCCTCAACTTCTCTAGGGCCTCTCGGAGATTCCCAAGCCTGTTGCCCAAGTTCGAGCCTAAGCTAAAATATATATTCATACTTTGATTCACTCCCTGTATAATTGGCACTAATTTATCCCACAATACCACAAATTATTATTATGGAGGCGAATTTCATGGGCAAATTTGCATCAGACGCTAAGGAACTCCTAGCTGCTATCGGCGGCAAGGAAAACATCGCCGCAGTATCTCACTGCATAACTCGTATGCGCTTCGTCCTCGTCGACCCAAAGATTGCGGACATCAAACGTATCGAGTCAATCGGGTGCGTAAAGGGCACCTTCACTCAGGCCGGACAGTTTCAGGTCATCATAGGCAATGAAGTTGCTGACTTCTACAAGGACTTCACTGAAGTCTCAGGGGTCTCGGGGGTCTCTAAGGCTGAAGTTAAGAGCATGTCAAAGCAGAATCAGAATATCCTTCAGCGGCTCATGACATCAATAGCCGAGATATTCGCTCCACTGATTCCCGCTATCGTCGTCGGAGGTCTAATCTTGGGCTTCAGGAACGTCATTGACAGCATGGAGATCTTCGGAGGACAGACACTCGTAGCTCAGAGCCAGTTCTGGGCGGGAGTTGACCACTTCCTGTGGCTGTTGGGTGAAGCTGTCTTCCACGTAGGAATCCCCGTCGGAATCTGCTGGACTATCATGAAGAAAATGGGCGGCTCAGAAATGATGGGTATCGTTCTCGGTCTCACTCTGGTATCCGGCCAGCTCACTAACGCATATGCTGTGGCTTCTGCGCTCGCCAACGGCACAATCAACCAGTGGGATTTCGGCTTCATCAAGGTCAACATGATCGGCTATCAGGCTCAAGTGTTACCGGCAATGATGGCTGCATTCACTTTGGCCTATCTGGAAAGATTCTTCAAGAAGGTCATTCCACAGATTGTGCAGATGATATTTGTACCGTTCTTCAGCTTGCTCCTCGCGATAATGGCCGCG
>JAFPZI010000193.1 GCA_017417365.1 Synergistaceae bacterium | reverse complement strand
GAACTCCCCGTCAAGCTCCTCGCCTTCTTCAGAGCCGTCAACTCCCTCGACTCCTTCAATCCCCTCTGAGGTGAGCCCCGACGTGAGCCCGGACGTTACGCCAATAGTCAGCCCAGACGTGAGCCCGGACATCAGCCCAGACATCACTCCGACTGAGAGCACGGACGTTACTCCGGCGGAAAGCACCGACATCACTCCGACGGACAGCCAGGACGTTATACCCACTCCCGGCCCTGACCCATACAACCCGGGAGGCGACGAACAGAACGACGGGGACTCTCCTTCATCAGCCTACAGCCTCACTTCAGCCGCACAAATAATCAACCTGATTAACCGGCTGCTAAACGGCTTAGAGGCAGGGGGAAAATACTACATCATCAATGCCGACCTGGACTTCTCGGACGTAACTGACTGGCAGCCCATAGGTTCAGCGGCTCACCCGTTCTCCGGCCACTTCAACGGCGGAGGACACACGATAACCTACAACGGCGGGGGCGGAGGACTGTTCGGGGTGGTCAGCTCTGACGGGACCGCTATACAGGACCTCAACGTTGTAGTAAGCAGGACCCGCAACGGTTCGGCACTCGACAAGGGAGCTTCACCGGCACCGACTGATTACGCGGGCGGTATCGTTCAGGAACTCGTGAGCGGAGTCATCGACGGCTGTACGTTCTCCGGGCCTGTCTCTGCCAGCGGAGAGAACACTTCTGCGGGCGGAATAGTCGGGGAACTTTCGGGGGGCACTGTGCAGAACTGCAAGGTACTCGACGGCTCAACTATACGAGCAACACTCTCTGCGGGAGGAATTGCGGGTTATGTCTCCGAAGGCAGAATTTCGGGCTGTACGTCTGATGCTGAAGTTGACGCGGAATATTCAGGGGGCATTGCGGGATACAGTGAGACCGAACGCGGGAACATCAGCAATAATGATTTCTCGAAGGCTGATCTTGAGGTCGGCAATGATGAAGTTCTGCACCTGACGCTTACACTCACTCCAATATCCCAGTCAGTAACGGCAGGAAGTCCAATAACACCAATAACTTTCAGGGTAAGCAACGCAGCTCATGTCAGCATGGACGTACCGAACGTACCCGACAGCCTGACTTTATCCGGCGATGTCTTCAAGGGAGTAACAATCAGCGGGACAATCCAGACTGCGGGGACATACTCATTCACTGTAACTTTTACGGACCAAGACACTAACGAGACGGTCTCGTCTGACGTAACAATCATAGTGAGGCCTGCTGGAATTACAGGAATAACTATCACCAGCCCGGACACCAAGACCATAAAGCTTGGCCAAGAAGGCGGGTCGTTCTCTGCGGAAATTCTTGCTGAGGGGAAAGCGTACGGCCTCGTTGTGTGGAACGCGGCGCGGACTCCGGGAGTCTCTGCGGATATTTCGGGCTCTGGAATGACTGCGACACTAACGGGAACTGCTGAACCCAACCCCGACTCTCAGGACAGGACGATAACTCTGACCATCACGGCACACGACGACGGAGGGCGGGACTTTTCCGACACTCTGAGCGTGATAGTTCAGGGCAGGAGGGGCCCACACTCCGTACCGCACTACGCGTTTGACGTGCCTGAAGGAGTCAGAAGCAGGCTAATATCTCTGTGGGGCGGTGAGTTCTACCAGTTCACTGCGGGCGAAATACTGTCTGAGAACTGGGAGCTTTCTTCGTCGGACCTGCAGATATTATCCGGGCTTGGCGAAAAAGTTCTTGTGCACCTTCCTTCAGTGAGGCCGAACAATTCAGGAGCGTACCTGCTGAAACTCACGCTCGGCAGCGACGTAGAAGTCGGGGCAGCCCTGAAGCTCTACGGTATAACGTCTGGCACTGGCGGGAACGTCAGCGCGGGTGCACTAGAGGAACAGGACTACATACTTCTTGACGAGGACGGCAACGAGATAGACACTGTGCCGGAGAGCAGGACGGTCTACGTTGCATTGAGACTGACTGCCGGACGGAATCACAGGAGCGTAATCACAACACCTGTTCAGCTCAGCCGAGGGACAATTCAGCCCATAGAACCCGATGAAACGCTGCTCGAGAAGATTGCGGAGACTATGAACGTGTCCGCAGACCAGATCAACTTCATCACCGAAGACGAGATTTCCGACCCTGAGGAGCCGACACAGGAAATGCTCGAGGAAGTCAGCAACCAGAATTACAGCATTATCGGCAAGCTCAACAAGCTGACGGTGAACAAGACGGGCTATTACGTGTTCAAAGTTACTCTGTCCGATGACCTGTACGAACAGATTAAGAACGTGAGGGTTGAGGACTTAAGGGTGTATTCGCTCTATGATGAGAACGAGTCCAGCGATATACGTGTTGGAGCGTCATTCATAGGCGGGCTGGTCAACACGTGGGAGCTCTTGACACTGGGCGGTGAGAAGATGGAGTTCGGCCTGAAGGAATTTCTGATGGTTGGTCTTCTCGATGCCGGAAAGGGAGTCTGCATGTACTTGGGCAAGATTCTTCTGACACTTCTTCTTGCTGGGTGTGATACCGGCTTAGGGATTGCGGGGCTTATTGCCGTAGGGTTGAGCGCGGTATTCTTCGCCAGCCGCAGGAAACGTTAGAGCACAATTACGGGGGACTCTGTCATGAATCCCCCTCTTTCCTCCTACTTCTCGAGGCTATCGTGAGAATGATACCTTAGAGCTGCGGCCCTTGCTCCTGATTTGAGGGGGGCACCGCCGAAATTCTCAAGCTCGACGGGCTGAGGGGTATTATCTTCCGGTTACCGTCATCTGAGGATTAGCGTTGAGGATATATCAGGCATGAACGTACAGCTAATCTCTCCTGCCTGAAGTGCAAAGCCCTTCTCACGGACACCAGCAACATTGCGCACAATACTTTCTTCATGAGTAACCTTCCCCAACAAAAAATCCCCCGCCATAAGACGAGGGACTCACAACAAATCTCTATTAACCCTTAAGCAGTGTCAACATGACTCCCGCAGCTACGGCCGTCCCAATAACTCCCGCAACGTTGGGCCCCATTGCGTGCATAAGCAGGAAGTGCCCCGGGTACTCATGCTGTACGCACCTCTGAACAACTCTCGCGGCCATAGGTACGGCACTCACTCCGGCAGCTCCGATCATCGGGTTAATCTTCCCGCCCGAAAGTACCTTCATGATCTGCCCGAACACCAGACCTCCGAACGTCGAGAAAGCGAACGCCACCAGCCCCAGACAGATAATCGCCAGCGTTCCCAGCGTCAGGAACCTCTCTGCGGCCATAGTCGAACCCACTGACAGAGCCAAGAATATCGTAACTATGTTCATCAGCTCATTCTGTGCGGTGTTGCTTAATCTTTCAGTTACTCCGCATTCCCTCAGAAGATTTCCGAACATCAGCGTACCTACAAGAGGCACACACGCAGGAAGAATCAACCCTGATACTACGGTGCAGATTATCGGGAAGAGAATTTTCTCGCGCTTCGAGACCGGTCTAAGCTGTCCCATGATAATTCCTCTGTCCTTCTTGCTGGTCATTGCGTAAATCACTGGAGGCTGAATCATCGGCACTAACGACATGTAGCTATACGCCGCGACCGCAACAGCCCCGAGAATCTGAGTCTGCCCAAGCATGACCGTCAGATAAATGCTCGTCGGTCCGTCAGCTCCTCCGATTATGGCTATACTTGCGGCCTCCTTGATGTTGAACGACACAAAGCCGTTGGTGAGGGTCCCGAGATAGTTCGCTCCGATGAAGGCCACGAAGACTCCGAACTGTGCCGCCGCTCCAAGAAGGAACGTTATAGGGTTGGCGATAAGGGGCGCGAAGTCGGTCATTGCTCCGATTCCCAAGAAGATTAGTATCGGGTAAATCTCGAACTCTGCTCCGTAATACAGTGAACGAAGGAAGCCTATTGTGTGGGTCGTCGGGTTGAACTCGTCCCAGATTCCAGAGAGGGGGAGATTCACCAAGAGGCACCCGAAGGCTATCGGCACAAGCAATAAGGGTTCAAAGCCCTTCCCTATAGCCAAGTAGAGCAGGACGAACGACACAAGAATCATGATGATATTTCCCTGTGTCAGACCGGCAAATCCAGACTGAAGCAATAAGTCCTTCAGAGCAGTCAAATACATTTCCATGTTGGAATCAATCCTTTCGTGAAAATTAATGTAAGTAACGTAATTTATATCACATGAATTAACACTTTGGCAAACGAAAACACCCCCCATAAATCCTGAGGGGTGCTTCAAGTTGTTATGAGCATCATATCTTGTAGTTAGCGTTGTTCGAGTGAAGGTGCCTCAATACCGTATGAGCCCCTTGCTGTGAAGTGTTCACCGCTTGGACTGGGACGGCCTGCGGATGTTCTGGTAACTCGCTCTGAATCTGCCGGATCCTCTCAATCAGCAGGTTCACCATGTGCTTCTCTTCCTCCTGAGGGGTCATTACGTGAGGGGCTTCACCTTCTGCGTTCTCACCGTACGAGTGCGACAAGGCCAGCGACAATTTCGCACAAGCCGGACCGATAAGCTCATAGAGTACGCTCGAGGCAAGAATAACCGTGCGTAAAGCGTTGCCCGTCGTCCCTCCGAGTGTCCGCGCTCCGAGTTCAGCCAGACCTATAGCCACTCCGGCTTGAGGGATCAGCGCGAGACCGAGATAATTCCGTACGAGTTTACCTTTGCGGGTCATGAGGCAGCCGAGAAATGCCCCAGAATATTTTCCCGCAATCCTCACAAGAAAATACACCACACCAAGCGTCAATAGCGATGTGCCTCCTGCGTTCTGTCCTCCTGTCAGTGCACCTAAGTCAAAGTTCACTCCGCTCCTCACGAAGAATAGTAATAACAATGGAGGGCTGAAGGTGTTTAGCTGCTTAAACAATTTGTCGTCGTCAGTGATGTTGATATACACCGTCGACATGAACATACACCCCAGAAGCGGAGACACTCCCAAAATCTGGCACACCCCGCAGAACCCGAACAGCACTGCCACAGAGATTATCAGGCGGTTATCCGTTGAACGCTTTGGGAACAATAACATCTTCAGGACTACCCCGAGCATCGCACCAAGAACAACGCTGGCCAAGTTCAGCAATAAGGGTATGATGATATTCCCGAACTCGAAGCCGGACCCTGACGCTGACGAAGCAAGAGCTATAGATATTGCCATGCTGTATGCGAGGAGCCCGACAACGTCATCGAGTGCCACGACCTGAAGCAGCGTGTTCACGAAGTCCCCGTGCGCTCCAGTCTGGCGGATGGTCATCATCGTTGAGGCCGGAGCGGTTGCCGAAGCCAGAGCCGCCAACACAGTCGAGAAGGCCAAGTCCATTCCCAGAACGAAATACGCAGCAACGAACACGAACACTGACGCCACACACGCCTCAAGCACAGTAATCACTAGGACCTTCGCACCGTTGCCCCATAACGCACTGAGCCGGAAGAACTGCCCCGTACTGAACGCGATAAACGCAAGCGCAACATCAGGCAGGAACGCGGTGTAGCTGGTTACGATTTCGGGCACGAGATTCAGGCAGTACGGACCGATCAGGATTCCCGTGATTATGTATGCGGTAACGTTTGGCAATTTCAGGAGCTTCGTTATCCTTGTCAACGCAAACCCGAACAGAAGCATTATCGCAACTGTTATTATCCCCACGCTTGCAGGCGAACCCGCATGAAGATAACTCATAATCTGAGCAAACATATTTAACTCTCTCCTTTCCATGTTTGCACCTGTAATAAAAATTACCCCCTGACTTCTCAGCATGAAAGGGGGGATGATTGAGTGAATGACGTATTTTATCACTTTTTCCGGCCTCATACATGATAGTTTTAATTTAGTATAAATCTCACGTATTGACACTGGGGAAATTCACGCTATAATGTTTGACGTAACGAACAAATACAGAACGCATTGCTTCATGAGAGCCTCACACCTGCAAGAAGGCAATCATGCAGAAGAGTGATAATTAGTGAACCCTCGTTCTTGTTCGATCGTTAAATAGTTTTACCCCCCTCAAAATTTGGCCGAACTCCTAATTACTTGGGAAGAGGCCTTAATTTTTTGTCCCCGCGAAATCGCAACCCCCTGCGATAGTAAAGTATTTTACTATTATGGGTACTTATGAAAATGGTATACTCAGAAAAATTCAGGGAGGCATTAATCCATGAGAATATTATTCTGTTCCGACGCGCTCACGATTGACGGAGTTACGAGCTACATTCTGAATGTTGGTGCGGCTCTGAGGAGGGCGGGACATGATGTGTGTGTACTTGGCCGTTGGGCTGGGGTAAAAGGCTTTCAGGCGCGTTACAGGCAGGAGGGATTCACGGTAATCACGTGTCCGTCTGTGAGCGTTGGGAATCCGTATTTCGACTTTCGGGCAAAACGCTTCAGGCCTGACGTAATCATGACTGACCCTAGACGTTCCTTCCCACTTGCGACGAGAATAAAGCTCCTGACTGGTGCGCCGGTAATCACGTACTTTCTTGACCCTGTGGAGAAGACTGACAGGCCGGGGCGGGATATAGCCTCACTTGTGAAGTTCAGCAATGTATTCACAGCGTTTGAGCCGGACACACTGAGGCAGCTTCACGGGTTGGGTTCAGGGGTTCCGGTAGTGAAGATGACACGTCCGCTGGATATATTCTTCTCGCCTTCGGAACTGCCTGAGCGTGAGGAGTTCAGCATTCTATGTTTCGGGAGATTGAGCAGGTACAAGACTCCGGGAATATTTCACATGCTCGACAATATTTCTCTGATTCAGGAACATATCCCGGACTTCAGGATAACGATACTCGGTGGAGGGGGCTGGAGGTTGTGCAAGATTAAGCTGCTGGCTCACCGGCTCAATAGGGCTATGGGGAGGGAGTGCGTTATTGCTGTAGGAGCTCAGGATGACCCTAGAAAGTATATCGAGGCGGCTAATGTAGTGTTTGCTTCTGCGACTTCAGCGATGGAGGCTGGGTATTCATTGAGGCCGGTAGTTGGGATGTGTTCGGGGTATATGGGGCTACTGACTCCGGCAAATCTCGATGAGGGGATAAAGAGCTATTTCTCTGAGCGTTACGCACCGAAGGACTTTACGCCGTTGATTGGGGAGTTGTTCGGGATTTACGACAGGTATAACGATTCGTGGTTAGTGGAAGATTTGCGGGAAGTCTCGAGGAGGTTGGGTGAAGAGTTTTCGGAGAGTGAGTGTGTGAGGAACTTTGAGGAGGCAATAAGAGCATCAGTTAGTCTGAGGACTTTACGGTGTTGACGTGGCTCGGGGTTAGTGGAAGATTTGCGGGAGGTCTCGAGGAGATTGTGTGAAGGGTTTTCGGGGAGGGAGGAAGTGAGAGACTTTGAGGAGGGAGTGAGAGCGTCAGGTAGTCTGAGGACTTTACGGTGTTGATGGGCTCGTGGTTAGTGAAAGATTTGCGGGAAGTCTCGAGGAGATTGTGTGAAGAGTTTTCGGAGGGGGAGTGCGTGAGGAACTTTGAGGAGGCAATAAGAGCATCAGTTAGTCTGAGGACTTTACGGTGTTGACGTGGCTCGGGGTTAGTGGAAGATTTGCGGGAGGTCTCGAGGAGATTGTGTGAAG
>JAFPZI010000192.1 GCA_017417365.1 Synergistaceae bacterium | reverse complement strand
CAAGTTCCTCACGCGACAAACCAGCAGGACGCTCAAACTTCCCGCGAACCTTCCCGTTAATCTGAGCAACAATAATCACGCTGTCCTGTACTAACGCTGTCTCGTCGACTTTCGGCCAATCACTAACGCAAAGCATCTCCGAGTGTCCGAGCATCTCCCAGAGTTCTTCAGTGATGTGCGGGCAGAACGGCGATAAACAGTTCAGCAACACGTCAACGGCCTCCTTCTTGAGGGTCCAAGCGTCGGGGGAGTCGTCGGTGAGGGCGTAAATTGCGTTCGTCAGCTCCATTAGTCTGGCTATGGCCGTGTTGAACTGCTTCTCCTCGTAAATATCCTTCGTTACGTCCCGAATCGTCGTGTGAATCTTCCGCTTGAGGTCCCTTAACCCGGAAGCCTTCAGTTCACTCACGGGGATAACGTGAGTCCCCGCTGCCCTGAGCTTGTCCGCATTCTCCTCAACGTAACGCCACACACGATTCAGGAACCTGTGAGCACCCTCCACGTTGCGGTCAGACCACTCCAGGTCATTATTCGGCGGTGCTGCGAACAGAATGAACAGCCGGATTGTGTCGGCTCCGTACTTCTTGACCATCTCCGTTGGGTCTACGGTGTTGCCGAGAGACTTCGACATTTTCGCGCCGTCCTTGATCACCATTCCCTGAGTCAGAAGACGGGTGAACGGCTCCCTGTATTTCGTGAGGCCAATATCTGTCAGGAATTTCGCGAAGAACCGAGCGTAAATCAGGTGAAGGCATGCGTGCTCAATCCCCCCTATGTACTGGTCAACCGGCATCCAGTAGTCAACGTCCTCACGCTTGAACGGAGCATCTGTGTTGCCAGGCGAACAATAGCGGTCGAAGTACCACGACGAACAGAAGAACGTATCCATAGTATCAGCCTCACGCCGTGCCGGGCCTCCGCAATGTGGGCATGTGGTGTTGAGGAACTCCGGCAGGTCAAGCAGTGGTGAGTGCCCGACTTCCTTGACCTCCACGTCTTCCGGGAGCCTCACGGGCAGTTGATCTTCAGGAACAGGAACAACCCCGCACTTCTCGCAATACACGAACGGAATCGGTGTGCCCCAATACCTTTGGCGGGAAATCAGCCAGTCCCTGAGCTTGAAGTTCACCTCACGCTTGCAGTACCCCTCACGTTCTCCCCAAGAGATCATTGCGGGAATTGCCTCGCTGGTCTTCATTCCGTCGAACTGCCCGGAGTTGCACGCTATCCCGTCGTCCTCGAAGGCGTGAGTCATTGTGTCTCCGTCAAGAACTGTGCCGTCTTCGGGGTTGATTACGGGAATAACCTTTATGCCGTACTTCCTGCAAAACTCGAAGTCTCTCTGGTTGTGGGCGGGAACTCCCATTATTGCTCCGGTGCCGTAATCGATTAGGATATAGTTTGCTATCCATATGGGAATCTTTGCGCCGGTTACGGGATGAACTCCGAAGAATGGAGTCTTGAAGCCGAGTTTTTCCGCTCCAGCGTCAGAACGCTCAATCGAGGACTGTGAAGCTACCTGCTTGATGAACTCCGAGAGCTTGGCCGAGTCCTCAGGGGACATTGCGGCCTGAATCTTCTTGACGAGCTCGTGTTCTGGTGCGAGGGCTATGAAGGTTACGCCATAAATCGTGTCGAATCTCGTCGTGAAGGCCTCAAGTTCATAGTTCAGTTCGGGAATCTTGAACGATAACCTTGCTCCCTCAGAACGCCCAATCCAGTTGGTCTGCATTATTCGGACTCGTCTTGGCCAGCCGTCTAGGTCCTTCTCGATGTCGTCTAGGAGTTCCTGTGCGTAGTCCGTAATCTTGATGAACCACTGCTTAAGGTTCTTCTTGTGAACGGGGTGGCCGCACCTCCAGCAACCGCCGTCCACGACCTGTTCATTCGCAAGGACGGTCCCGCAGGTGTCGCACCAATTCACGGGGGCCTCTTTCTGGTAGACTATACCCTTCTTGTACATCTGGAGGAAAATCCATTGGTTCCAGCGGTAATACTCGGGAAGGCAGGTGATTGCCTCGCGTCTCCAGTCGTAACTGTAACCCATGCGCTTTAGCTGTTCGGTCATGTAGGCGATGTTCGACAGGGTCCAGTCGTGGGGCTTGGTCTTGTACTTGATAGCGGCGTTCTCTGCGGGCATGCCGAAGGAGTCGAAGCCGATAGTGTAGAGGACGTTGCGGCCGTTCTTCCTGAGGAAGCGTGCGAGTACGTCGCCTATGGAGTAGTTGCGGATATGTCCCATGTGTAACGCGCCGGAGGGGTAGGGGAACATTTCGAGGCAGAAGAATTTTTCCCGCGCTGGGTCGGTGTGGGACTCGAAGCAGTGAGAGTCATTCCAGCGAGCCTGCCATTTAGATTCTATGTCAGCAAAATTGTAGGGCATTAAGAAATCTGTACCTCCAATAAAGTTTTGTTAGTGTTTGGAGGAATTATACAACAGCCCTCTTGTCTGGAATGCGAATAATCAAGTTGTTAGTGCCGAACGTGCTCAAGTATTCAACTTCGCTACTCAGATTCATAACCAGACGGATACCGATATTCTTGGCTGGGTCATTCTCGTCCTGTATGGTCATGCGATAACGTTCGAGGGGGTTGAAGGGCTTGCAGTCATCACGAATGCGCAGAATGACTTCACCGGCCTTAGCGAGAATGCGCAGATAAATATAGTGCTGTTTGCCGTCAGAGAAGCCGTACTGAATGATATTGCGGCCCATTTCCTCAATGCACAGAGAGAGAAGCATAGATGTCCTCTTGCTGAAGCCGTTTTCCTCGCAGAACTTCATGGACAGCCCGGACATTCCAGACACCTCAAGCATAGAGTCCGCAACAAGCTCAAGCTCTTTGCCTTCGTCCTGCCAGAATTTGGGACTCAGCAGAAGCCTCTTGATTCTGAATTTCTCTCCGTACTGGCGGGAAATATACACCATCCCCAGAACTGCCAGCAGAACAGCCGACACCGGCAAAGCCCACCATACCCCGCGAACGCCCGCAATCTTTATCATGACCAGCAGCGAGATTAACGGCATAACTATTTGTACCATGATTGTGTATACATTAGCCTCACGGAATCTCTTCACTCCCTGCAAGTAATCCACCAGCCCGAAAACGTACACATACACCGGCAGAGTCAGAGCGACACACTTCACGGCCTCCGAACTCAACGCCAGCACTTCAGAATCCGCATGACCTATGTACATTCCTGCTAAGAAATCCGAGAACACAAAGATTACTGCACTGCACAGGGACGCTAAGAATATTCCTGTCTTCATTGAGAAAATTTGCAGCTGGTCCAGAGAAAATTTGTCCTCCTCACCGTGATACACGCTGGTCATCACTAAAATAGTCTCCGCACTCCCAAGATACAGACTGCCGAACAAACTCAGCACCTGCTTCTGCACTCCATACACCGCAAGTGCACTGCTGGCGGCAAATAACACTATTATATTGTTGGTCATGATCCCGGCTATTGCTTTTCCCAGCTTGCTCAGACCCGACATTGACCCCTCACAGAATATCCGCCATATTATCCCGCACGACTCCGCAGTACGCCTGAACGTGAAGTGCAGAAGAATATCCTTCTTCGTGAAGTGCAGGGCCATCACTCCGAAATATGCCGCTTCACTTATGCTTGTTGCCAGGCCAAGACCGAACATCCCCCAGTCCGTGAAGAGCACTGTGAAGAAGTCTCCGGCAATGTTCACAACAGTCATAGCTGTTACCGCGTAAAAGTTTCTGGAGTAATCGCTGTCTATGGTCATGTAGTCGCTGATGAGTTTTGCGGAGTTCAGGAACACGAGTCCGGGCAAGTAACCCCGCAGGTAGTCAGCTCCTAAGCCGGTAAGGTGTGAGTTCTGTCCTGATGCTCCAAGAAAGTGCATGATCTGCTCTGCGAATAACATACCTGCAGCGGCAATCACCAGAGACACAATCACTGACAGGGTGTTAGCGAGGGTGAAGACGGAATTAGCCTCATCGAGTTTTACCCTGCCAAGTAGTTCGGTGTATATGCTCCTCGAACCTTTGGAGAGTATTCCGCTCATGAACGTGAAGACCAGAACCGCCGGCATCACCAAGCAATTTGCAGCGACGGCCTGAACTCCGAGAAAGTTACCCGTAACTATTCCATCAACCAGAGGCCCGGAAGTGTAAGCAATGTCCGAGAGAATATATGTCCCTAATGACTGCAGGTAAATTTTTCTGACTACACTATAATCTTTTGAGTTAAGCATGTGCTGTTTACCTCCCTGCCTCAATCTCGCCTAACTTCTCCTCAAATCCGTAAATCGTTGGGTCAATGCTATCTACCGTACGGTTAAGCTCATCCATCAGCCTAAACCTCCGGCTTCTCGGGAGCTGATTCGCGAACCTCTTGACCTTCAGGAGGGCCTGTAAGTAGTTGCGCTCATACTGGATGATTAACTTTGCGGCCATTAACGCGCTGGGTGTCGGCTCATCGAGAAATAGTCTGGCCATCTCTAAATTCTCTTCGACCTCCATTTCATCATACCAGATTTCAGCTAGAATCTTCATGAACGTCTTGCGGCTCCCTCCTCTGGCTATTCGTCTGGCCTCATGGTTAATCTTCTTCATGTCGCTCTTGATTGCCCTCAAAACGTCGTCGGTCCTCAGCTGGGGCATCGAGTAATCAGCAATGTACTCTGCCTCGTACTCGTCGAGAACCTGACCCCGCAATAACCTTCCGTATGAGGGACTGAGCTTGACCGTAGGAGGCTCTAGCTTCATGTCCATTAACTTGCGGAAGATTCGGCCGGTCTTGTAGTTCCTGCACTCGAACTCAGAGTCCTTCAGCCAAGAGACATACCCGGGGTCAAACAGTCCCTTCCTACCTGCCCGCCCCGACATCTGCATAAATTCGCTGTGGGTTATGGGCTTGTAGTTGTAGTAGTTCACCAATTGCGCAAAGATTACGTACTGTGCCGGGAGGTTCACCCCCAAAGACAGCGCACTCGTCCCGCAGACAACATCAAGAATCCTTTCACGAAACGCCGACTCAACTAGCAGCTTCTCCTTAGGGAGCATGCTTCCGTGATAAGTGCCGACACCCTTCAACAGGTACGAGGGAATGTTCTTGACCTCGAGGATTGCGGCTAATTCGTTGAGACGCTTCACGCCCTGAGGGGGAATCCTGCGGCGAGTCCGTGCAATCTGGTCGGCAATGTCCATAACTCCCCGCTGTGAGAACAGGAAGACTAATGCGTCATGAATCTCGTACAGTTCCACAGGGTTATCGGGCTGAAAGATTAGTTCCGTTACTCTGGTCTTGGCCGCGTGGAGGGCAAAATCTCTCTGGCATATCGCGGACAAGTACGCTCCGACGTTCTTAATGCTCCCGAGAGTCGCCGACATCACAAGAATTTGCGTGTCGGGGTTGGTGTTTCTCAGGCCGTCAATATATGTCCGTGCCCTGTCCGAATCCGTGAATATGTAGTGAAATTCGTCAATGATTAGCTTTTGTCCGGGAAGGCGGGCGTATTTCATGGTGTAGATTTCCTGAGTGCAGCAGATTATTGACGCTCCTTCGTTGCGCTTGAAGTCGCCGGTTTCGAGTCCGACATCGAGTCCCATTCTTCGGAGGTCTAGATAACGTTCATTGCTGAGGGCCTTAATGGGTGCGGTGAAGATTATGCGGCCTGATTCGGGGTTGGGGTTGATTGTGCCGTCCCGTGAGAGGATTCCCGCCCAAAGGTAAGCGACTAGGGTTTTGCCTGAGCCTGTGGGAGCGGAGAGTACTGCGCTGTTGTCCTGTATGTGAGAGAATGCGCGGAGCTGCCAGTCATAAAATTTTGTTGTGTCCAATTTGTGAATTTGTCCCCTGAGAATATGAATTAGTGCGGGCAGTCAATAAGCCGGGTTCTGTGAGGTTGACGGCCATTTATCTGGGACACTCCTCGCGGAGAGCCTCTAGCGTTCAATACCCGGAGTTCAGCGGGCCGCTTCGACACTCCCTATTTGAACTTGCTTCGGATGGGGCTTGCAAAGCTCATGGATTGCTCCATGACTGGTGGGCTTTTACCCTTCACCATTTCACCATTGCCTGAGTGAACAGGCTGTATATTTTCTGTTGCGCTTTCCCTCAGATTGCTCCGGCCAGTAATTAGCTGGCATCCTGCCCTGTGAAGCCCGGACTTTCCTCCGTATTGTGGTGATACGGCAGCCGTCTGGACTACCCGCAAGCGTAATTTTATCACGGCCAATGGGTATCGTGTTTGTGTGTGCAATAATACGGGCATAATTATTCCAGAAAGGATGATTACTTCATGAACAGGAAGAATATTTTGTGCGTCCTGCTCTTGGTCCTTATGGCCTGCTCTCCGGCATATTCCGCACAGACCTTCAGGGAACAATTAGCCAGCCTCGAGGGAGTCGTGTCGATTGATGAAGTTGTGCAGAGCGTCGATGTCTTCGCAGAAAAGTATATCGCGTGGTTCGAACAGCCTCTAGACTGGGCGAGCCCCGATATTGGGAAATTCCTTCAGCGGGTAGAGATCGGCTTTCAGGATTACGACAGGGTGAACGTAGTCAACGTTGACGGCTACGCACTCAGCACCTCATACATCAACTTCGACGACAGGCACGAACTCGCAAGAATGTACAACGCAAACTACATTAACGTTGAGTACAGGTACTTCGACAAGTCCATTCCCGAAGGCCTCTCGGAGGACAAGACCGCCCTGTGGGAATACCTCACCGACGAGAATGCTTCTTACGACTTCCACAATATTATTGAGCAGCTCAGGGGAATATTGTCGGGTACGTGGGTCTTCACTGGTGCGAGCAAGGGAGGACAGGCAGCTAACGTGTTCTCGTACTACTTCCCGAACGACGCAGACGCATACGTGGCGTATGTTGCCCCCTTCTGCGACGGAACTAACGACCCAAGACTAATGGAGGCCGTCTACACCACAATTGGCACGGAACGTTACGGAGAAGCTCAGGCCAAGATTTACCGCGATATGGTTCTAGAGTTTCAGGTTGAGGCAGTGAGGAACCGTGATTACGTCCAGCCCCTGATAGTGAGTGCAGACACTAAGCCCCGTTGGTTCGGCAATGCGTCAAAAGATTTTGAGGCAGAAATCATTGATTACGCTGTGGGAGTGTGGCAGTACGACCAAGAATTTGCCTCGATTGACCAAGTCCTGAAGATGCCAAGACAGGACAACCCGGACACACAGATTAACGAGAGAACTGAATACCTTAACGCTTTGGCCAAACTCATCAAGGACAGCAACCCCCCGAGTGATGTATCAATCTTCCCGTATTACTATCAGGCGGCTACGGAGAACGGGCACTACAGACTGAAGACGCAGTATCTTCGTGAGGCACTCGCTAGTGAGGGGCTGTCAATGTACATGACTGAGGCCGACGAGATTGACCGTGAGGAGAGGACTAGATTCACTGAGGAGCAATACAGGCTGTTCACGTTTGACCCATACATGAGGAATGAGCTTCTCGCTTGGTCCCACACGACACAGAGCAAGGTTATCATGATTTACGGGAACTCTGACCCGTGGTACTTCGTGAGGCTGCCCGACGTTGACGACAACCCGAACGTACATATCTTCACAACTACGATGTCCCACGTAGCGAGTATTATGCGCATGCCCGAAGGACAGAGAGCACAAGTTACGGCCCTGCTCAATGAATGGCTGATGGCTGATGCTGTGCTTCCTTCGGGCGGGGGTTCGTCTTCAGGAGGGAGCTGCAATTCTGGGATGCTGCCGGGCTATAGTCTTCTGTGCGTGTTTATTGCGCTCAAGGCCAAGAGGAAATAGGGTGTAGGACAAGACAAAAACGCCGTAAGACTCACTGTGGGTCTGCGGCGTAAATTATTACTACCCTATAATAGTAAAATATCTTATTATCGTACCCCCTTGAAGATTTCCGTGAACATGTCCACAGCAGTTGGTAAAATCCTGTCGTTGAAGTCGTAGCCTGACGTGTGAATAGCGGGGTAATTCTCACCGTTGCCGACGTAGAAAATTGCTCCGGGAATCTGCTTCATGTACCAGCCGAAATCTTCGGAGGCCCTGATAGCTTCCGGCATGTCTATAACCTTCAGGCCAAGTGCACCCGCAGAAGATTTGACCTTCCTGACGCACTCGGAGTCGCTCACTGTCTCCGGGAAATAGTCGTTGGTCTCAAAGCTGACGTTCACCGAGAAGTCTCCGGCCCTATTCTGTGCGAGTTCCCTCACTGCCGCGCCAAAAGTATTCATGTCGGATTCACGTTCGGCCCTTAGGGTCAAGGACACCTCACCGTCCCCCGGGGAAATCCCGAAGTTCTTGCTGCCTACTCTGACGTTGACGACTGTGCAGAGGACTTTTCGGCCGTCGTAATCGGCTAAGAGTTCCTTGATGCCCATGATGAAGCGTCCTACGGCAAAGGAGGGGTTGATTCCCTTCTCGGGTTCGCTTGCGTGTGAGGGTTTGCCGGTGAATCTCACGGTCAGTCCCTGAGAAGCGCATTGGCACAGGCCGGAACGTACTACTATGCTGTTCTCCGGGAAGCCGCTCCAGTTGTGGAAGGCGTAAATCTCGCTGATGTTGCGCTCACGTAGGAATGATGAGCATTCTTGGCCGCCCTGTCCTGTTTCTTCTGCGTGCTGGAACACAAGGTACACCGAGCGGTTCACGTCGATTGCTGAGAGTTCGAGGGCGAGTCCGCAGAGTGCCGAACAGTGTCCGTCGTGTCCGCACTTGTGGGAGACTCCGGGATTGAGTGAGGCGTGAGGGAGGCCGGGGGGTTCGTCGATTGGTAGAGCGTCCATGTCTGCGCGGAAGGCGATTGCGTCGGTGCCTTCGACGTAGCGGGAGGCATAGAACCATTTTCCGCAGTCGATTACGGCTAGATGGGTGTTGGTCTCGATGAAGTCCATTAGTCTGCGCTTGGTACATGACTCTTGGCCGGAGAGTTCGGGGTGTTGGTGGAGTTCATGACGTAAGGCAGTAATTTTTCTCAGGTTGTCGGGATTCATAGTGTATCACCTCATGATGTGAATGATAGCACACGGGGAGGGATTAAGTGATTTGTGCAGTTGACAGAGGAATATTTTCTAGCTTGGCCTCGTTTGCTGGAATATCTCATAATCCCGATGAGAAGTGAACTCCCTCCCCGAAAATATCAGGAGAGGGAAAATTTCTGTCTCAACAGT
>JAFPZI010000191.1 GCA_017417365.1 Synergistaceae bacterium | reverse complement strand
TACAACCCTCAACCTAGAGCACCTGCAGTTGAAGTTCAAGAACGCGGCGGCATGGAACGAATCAGACGTTCTGCTTGCCGGTGAAGTCGGTGTTGAGCTTGACACTGGGAAGGCCAAGATTGGCGACGGGATTAAAACGTGGAACCAGCTTGGGTACAGCGCAGACCCTACACTTGCGGGGTTAATCTCCTCACTGACTGACCGTGTCGGGACAGCAGAGACCTCGCTTACTGGCCTTGCCGGACGCATGGACACAGCCGAGGGGAACATCACCTCACAGGGAACGCGCCTCACGACTGCGGAAGGCGACATCGACGCGGCCGAAGGGAGACTTGATACGGCGGAAGCAGACATTGACGCACTCGAAGCCAAAGACGCGACTCACGAGGCCCGCATGACCACGATTGAGGGGAAAAACACTACGCAGGATGGAAGGCTCGACGCGCTCGAGGGTATTACGACCATAAGCGCAAACTCGTTTTCTGAATAGGTTGAACGACCTGACTTCACGTGTTGAGTCCCTGGAGACTCTTGCAACGAGCATCAAGGACTTAACGAACAGCGTGATAAACAACATCGAGCGGGGAGAAAGGACGTAACGATTTCCCCGAAAGAATGTGAACGCGGGGGAATTCCGGAGGCATGAGAGAGAAAAATTTTTTGCACCTCTGAGATTTCCCCGTAACTTTGTGCACAAAGAAAGGAGCAATAACTTTGGCAACTGATTATACGCGTTGGTACCGAGTGGGGACTGTTGCACTCACGATTGGGAGCAAGATAGTAATCGGCACGGATACCTATTGGTTGAGCGCGGGATTGAACCCCGGGGACCTGTTCACAGTGGATGGAGCACAGTTCTACGAGCTGGACAGTGTGACGGACAACACGCACCTAACGTTGAAGACTGCGTACGCTGGAGCGACGACGACCGAGACGACCTACAGCATAGTACGCAACTTCACGGCGAGCCTTCCTGCGAGGATAGCGGCGAACACTGCGGAACTTCTCGGGGACTTTGCGAAGTACATAGATACGGACATGCAGAGTATTCACGGGAAGAGTGCGTATGAAATTGCGGTGAAGAAGGGATTCACTGGAACGGAGTCGGAGTGGCTGGAGTCGCGGATAGGAGCTGGAGAGTGGGACGTGTTAGACGCGCGCACGAAGTTCATTAGTGAGGTGGCTAATCAGGGGGAGTTCCGGAACTGCATTTATCGCGGTAAGAACTTTGGCTCCACGTTCACGGCCGCACAGCTCGCACAGATACAGTCCGGGACGTTTGACGACATGTACGTAGGCGACCGGTGGACGGTAACCTTCCCGAGCGTGAACACTCCCGGAGCCGCACAGGGGGAGACCCAAGCAAACTACACCGCCTCGTTCATTATAGCGGGCTTCAACCTTGCATACTCGATGTCGAACGCCTCCACACGCATAGGGAAGCCGCACCTCGTGCTGTTCTGGGACATTGGGAACTGGCCGATGAACGACACGAACACGACCGAAGGCGGTTTTGTGGGAAGCAAGATGTTTCAGGAGACGCTGCCTGCGCTGGCACCCATACCGGAGAGCGTGTTTGGTGAAGAGCACGTGCTGACCTATAAGGACATGTTGTCGAGTGCGGTTGTGGATGGGAAGGTAACCGGCTGGGCGAATGTTGATGTGAAGCTGAACCTGTGCAGTGAAGAGAACATCACGGGGAGCTGCTATAGCCAGAGGGAGCGCAGCTTCATGGCTAAGACGCTGCCATACTTCATGGGAGCGCAGACTCTGAGTACGTTCCTTTATGACCACTGGATGAGGAACGTCTCCAGTGCTACGAATTTCGGCATGGGAGGACATGGGTACTTTTTCCCGTACCCTGCGACGAACATAAAGATACTGCCGATATATTTCTTAGTGGGCTAAGGGGGAGTGAATGATGTACACAGTGAAATTCAGTGATGGACGAGAAGTGAGCGGACTTGGCCGCAACGGTACGATGTTGACCAGCAGTGAAGCGCTGGAAGTACCCGTGGGACGCGGGCGAGTGGTAGTGAGTTACTCTGGGAGTGAGGCGGAACCTGAGCCGAAGCTGAGCGGGGAGTACGCGCCGGGAGTGGTGAGCAAGGTGATACGAGCTGGCGGCGAGTGGATGTTCAACGTGAGCGCACTTGATGCGGTGGAGGTTGAACGTCTGCGCGACCGAGCGGACTTGGAGTATGTAGCGATGATGAGCGGCGTTGAGCTGTAGGGGGTGAGAGGGCAATGTTCGAGAAAATCAAGAGGTATTACGAGTTGGGATTGTGGAGTGAACAGCGCGTCAGGAATGCCGTCGCTAAGGGCGTTATTGACGGCCAACAGTTCAAGGCTATCACGGGGAAGGATTATTAGTAAAAAGTGCGGGGAGTTCTTATGGGCTCCTCGCTTTTGTCATAAAAAGGAGAATTAATTATGGCGGAAGATACTAAGAATTTTAAGGTTGCAGAGTTCGCATGTAAGTGCGGATGTGGAAATAAGATTGACCAGAGAGTACTGGATATGGCTCAGACTATCAGGGAGGCCTTAGGTGTTCCTGTACGCGTAAATTCTGGCTATAGGTGCGCTCAACACAACGCCAAAGTTGGCGGCGTGAAGGGTAGTAAGCATGTTCTAGGGCTCGCCGCTGACTTGTCGTGCTCGCTCGGGAGCCAGAAGATGTTCGACACCGTCAAGCAGCTCAAGGCTGATGGGAAATTGCCGGACCTCGATTACTGCAAGAAGTACCGCTCGTGGATCCATATCGATTGCGGCGGGAAAAGACGTAACATGTGGGAGGGGTAGTGTATGAATGATACTGTTATCGATTTCGGCTTGGGGTCTCTGGTCGGGCTGATTGGGTGGTTCTTCGGCGGGCTCGACGGGTTCGTTCAGGTCTTGCTTGTCTTTGCGGTTATCGACTACTTGTCGGGCATCGCCGCAGGGGCTTGGGTCAGGCATAATCTCTCTAGTGCCGCGGGCTTTAAGGGTATCGCTAGAAAGTGCCTCATGTTCTCGTTCGTGGGAATTGCTCACGTTCTGGATAGGTACATGCTCGGGGATACTCAGGTACTCAGAACGGCTGTGTGCTTGTTCTATATCGGCAATGAGGGGATAAGCATTATCGAGAATGCTGACGTTTTGGGTGTGCCGTTTCCGCAGGTCTTGAGGGATAAATTCCTTGAGATGAAGAAACACAAGGACACCAAGAAGAAAGATATCAAGACACTATGAATTTACAGATAGTACCGCTCAGGCCTGAACACTGCTCTAT
>JAFPZI010000190.1 GCA_017417365.1 Synergistaceae bacterium | reverse complement strand
GAACCTCTCAATGTCCCGTAAGTTATTCGCTATCGAGTTGTAGAACTGCTGGAGGGTCTTAGCGAGAATCTCTTCAGTCGCACAGTTCTTGATTGCCTCAGAATAACTCAGCCCCTCAGTGCGTGAGTAGAACTCCTCAAGCTCGGAAGCCTCGTGAGATTCTTCGGGCACTGAGTCCGTCTCCTCCTGAACAATGATTTTCTCGGGGGGAAGGTACTGTATTAGGGCAGCCTCAAGGTTCGGGCCTTCAACCGGCTTAGACAGGTAGTCGGTGAAGCCCTGCTCTATGTACTTGGCCCGAGCACCGCTGACAGCGTCCGCAGTGAGGCATATCACCGGAGTATCACGGTTCAGCCCCCCTTCCTGAGAACGAATATTGTTGAGGGTCTGAGTTCCGTCCATGTGGGGCATTCTCTGGTCCATGAAGATCAGGTCATACTTTTTGCTAGTCGTGAGGCTCAACGCTTCGAGTCCGCTGGAGGCAGTATCTAGGTTGATTTCCGTCTTGCTCAGGAGACCCTCAATCACGGTTAGATTCATGTCGGTATCGTCGACAACAAGAAGGTTAGCGTCAGGTGCCTTGAAGGATTCGCGATAGGCCTTCAGGGCATGGACGTAGCGTTCAAATTTCTCGTGGAAGTTCCCTATAGGTTCTGCGGACACCACACGCTGAGGCAGGTTTATCGTGAAAGTTGACCCCTCACCGTAGACGCTCTCGACGCTCACGTGGCCGTCCATCATCCGCAGGAGGTTCTGAGTTATCGACAGGCCAAGCCCAGTACCCTCTACTGTGTTGTTCTGCACCAAGTCAACCCGCTCGAACTTCTTGAACAGCTTCGGGATGTCCTCCTCCTTGATGCCGATACCTGTATCACTTATCCTAACCTCAAGGGTAATCCTGTCGTCAGCGGTCATCCTGCCGGTTACGTCCATAGTTACGCTGCCCTCGTGGGTGTACTTTACGGCGTTGTTGAGAATGTTCGTGATTACCTGCCGGACTCTGACCTCGTCGCCATACAGCCCGTCTGGTAGCCCCTCATCAACACTCACGCTGAACTTCAGGTCCTTCTGCCGGGCCTTGAAGACTATCATGTTAGTAACGTCATTGAGCACCGAACTTAGCTTGTACTCGCCTTCGGAAATCTCCATCTTTCCGGCCTCAATCTTCGAGAAGTCAAGAATGTCGTTGATGATTGACAGAAGATTTCTGCCGGCACTCTCAACGTTGCGGGCGTAAGTCGTAATGCTCTTGCTGGTGCTCTCACGGATAATCATTTCGTTCATGCCAAGAACGGCGTTAATGGGTGTGCGGATCTCGTGGGACCTGTTGGCGAGAAATTCACTCTTTGCGGAATTTGCGCGCCTTGCCTGTTCGGTAGCGGCTTGGGCAATGCTAAGGGCCTCCTCAAGCTGAAGGCTCCTCTCCTCCTGCTCAATGTGGAGGCGTGTTGTGTCGGACACAAGAATAATGTAGAAGCCGGGGTTGACCGCGTAAAAGTTGAACTGCTTGTGAAAGATTTTGCCGTCGATGTCGCAGGCAATGTTGACCTCATAGAGTGAGTCTTTCTGAGTCCCGAAGGCTATAGCGTCTGGGGCGAGTGAGTGGGCCATTGAGTGCTTCTGTTCGTCGGTGCCGTGAAGTATCGGTAAAATCTCGTCATTGATGTATGAGTTGAAGGTGTTGTGTTCGGCCTTTGGGAGAATGCTTCCTTCCGGCAACACGTCCTTAACTGTGATGTTGTACTTCCCGAGCGACATATACGCAATCATCTCGAACTGGCGGGCAAGAATCTTATCCACAATTGTCTCGTAGACTTTGGAGTCGTTGCACTCGCGCTCAGTGATGAATGCCACAACATGTCCGTTGAAGGGGCTGCGTGTCATCATTGCGGAGATCTCAACGTAACAGATAGTGCCCTTCTCGCGGCGTGAGAGCAGGACTTGTTTGACACCGATTCGGCTCTTGATGTAGGCATCGAGGAGGGAGTCGACGTTGAAGACCTCCAGAAACTTTTTGCGCTCAATAAAGTTTATGTAGTGCCTTGACCTCATGCGCAGGAACTCGGAGTATACGTTCTGTTCCTTGTCGCGCCTGAATAAGTCCTTGCCTCTGGCTTCCTCCACAGTGTCGAGGGTCAAATCTACTCTGAACATTCCCAAAGTGTGTTCGTCCTGATGGTAGAAGCTCTGGCCGATTGAGTCATAGCTTGTCCTGATTTTCTCCTCATAGTTCTTGAAGAGGGTAATATCGTGGAAAGTGATATACACGTAATTTCCGCCGTCCAGCGAGAAGAATGAGTAGTGAGCGTCGCACCAAATCACGCGCTTCTTGGCGGTAATCTTGCGGATCTGAATGCTGTTGGTTCTGGCTGGGGATTCGTGGTTTGCGAGCATGTACTCAACTAGGGGTCTGTCCTCTGGGTGAATGATGCTGCTGAAGTCCCGGGAGTCGTTGTAGCGTTTTGCGCCCTCTTGGGAGTCATCCATCATTGCGGAATATTCCGGAGAGATGAAGAGGGCTTCACAATGGCCGTCATCGTGGACCTGCAAGAATATAGAGTTGTTGCCCAAACGCTTTATAGTGTCAATGAATAGCCGGCGTTCCTGATCTGGCACTGGGGATCTTTTCTCCTTCACGAAATTATGATAGATACGGGATAATTATATTACCAGAGAGGGGAAAATTTCAGGGGTGCCTGCAATGATAAAATACTTTACTATTTCACCCTCTCAGAATCTTAGCAAGAATACTCATGCCATGTTCAACCAGCTCACAATCTGCCTGACTGCCCATATGTCCAACCCTGAACACCCGCCCCGCAAGTTCCCCGTAGTTTCCACCAAAAGCAACCCCCTCCGCGCGTAATGCCCCGTCGAGTTCCCCCCAACTCCACCCATCAGGCACACAAAACGCCGTAACCGTCGGTGAACACCAAGCCTCATCCTTAGGGTACAGCGTGAGACCCATGCTCCTGCCCATGTCCCTGCATAACTTTGCGGCTCTCTCGTGGCGCGCCAAAACGTTTGCGGCTCCCTCAGAGAATATTGCGTTTAGGGAAATGTTCAAGGCCTTCATGCTGTGCCAATCGTGGGTATAAGGCATGTAGTGAGCTTCCGGGACCTCACGCCAGCCAATGTATGACTCATAGCCGGAATAATTCACGTCCTCGATGACTCCCCAAGCGCGCGGGGAAATGCTCGAAATCGAGAGCGACGGAGTCATGGACAAAACTTTTTGGCTCCCGAGAAGCCCGATGTCTATCCCGCACCCGTCAACGTCAAGCGCAGCTCCCCCCGCACTCGCAACGAAATCCACAACGAACAACGCACCAACTTCACGAGCTACCCGTCCGAGTTCAGCAAGGCACGGAGTAAGTGTCCCGCTCGGTGTCTCACAGTGCACGGCGGTCAACACCTTCGGGCGGAAAGCTCTTGCGTGTTCACGGACTCTCTCTGGGTCTGGTACTTCATCATACGGGAATCCGCAGACCTCAGCAACAGCACCAAATGACCGAGCCATCTCCGCAAATCCCTCACCGAACATCCCAGAAGAGACCGCCAAAATCTTTTCTCCCGCCCTCAGCGTACACTTAAGGGAGCCCCAAAGGATTGACATTGCTTCTCCTGAGGTGATGATTATTCTGTTGTGCGTGTGAAGTAATTCCTGAATGAGTGTCTGATTCTGATGGTAGAGGCTGAAAAATTCCGCTTCGAGGTCCGAACTGCCGTAATCGTTCAGCCAAGCCCTGCGAATCTCTTCCGGGACACTCACAGGGCCGGGCACAAGACCTATTTTGTAACTCTCCATAGTGATAATATCTCCTCCGCTAAGTTCACGATTTCAGCCTCACTCAGTGAAGCCGTCTCCAGTGTGAGAACGACATTATCACCCGCATTCACCGCCAAAGCAACCGGCATATATGATTGCCCCTCAAGAATTGCCGCATGCCCCGCAACCGTCAGCACCCTATAGACAGAGTCCGCAGGCATCATCCCCTTAGAGTCCCGCACACTCTCAGGAACATAGAGACTCCCCGTCCCTGCCCCCTCAGTCAGGATAACCTGAAGGCTTCCGCGAGGCGACTCCCTCACGTAGTCCCCGTAGACCATCCGCCCCAAATCCTCGCTGTTGGCAGTGGGCACCAACCGCACAACATGTTCACCAACTCTCCGCCATTCCCCGACAACTTCAGGCAGTTCGAGCGCAACGGCAG
>JAFPZI010000189.1 GCA_017417365.1 Synergistaceae bacterium | reverse complement strand
CCGAAGATTACGACAAAGACCCTCCCGGAGGCAACACGTTGGGAGAAGTACAGAGCAGAACTGGCTGCTACAGGAAGCCAGCCAATCACATGGAAAGCCGACAATCTCCCGCTCGGCCTTACGCTTGAACCCAAGAGCGGCATTCTCAGCGGGACCCCAGCAGTATCGGGAAGCCGTCTAAAGTTCACAGTCTATGCGTCAAACCCAGTGAAAACCGTCAAGAAGTCTTTGACCCTAAGAGTAAAATTGTCGTCCAACTCGGAGCTTCCCGAAGATTCTGCGCCGGATGACAACGAAGCCTATTCACTCATAGAGCACTCAATCCCTCAAGATGAATTGACGCTCACAAATCACAATGGAGCAAACCCTGATGACTGTATCATTGTCGCTGTACTACCCGAAATTTCTGCTGACGTTTCAGGAATATACGACTTCGGAATCACAGTCAGCGATGACGTTCCAGAGGACTCAGAATTAATCTATCTCGCAAATTCTGACCAGCCTTCAAGCGATGATGAGATTGCGGAGTTCTTCGATGAGACCGGCGGAGAAATTTCCCTTGTCCCCAAGAGCAGAAAATTCACCGTATCAGTGTGGCTCAACAAAGGCGTAATTTACTCACCAAGAATTGCCGTCAGGAAGTAAGCGCAGAATCAATCCCTCAGCCGCTCATGACTGGGGGAATTTTTGAAATCCGTTGAGCGTGTAAGTATATCTTCAATTGACGAATGAATTAATTTCTACTATCCTATTCACGTATCCAGTAAAATTTATTTCACTACGAAGAATTATTTCTTAGAGGAGGTATTATCCCGCATGAGCAAAAAGCTGGTAGCTGATCTCATAGTCGATTACCTTGAACGCCGCAAAGTTGAATACATCTTCGGCCTGTGCGGACACACAGTAATCGGAATGCTCGACGCCCTCAACCGCAACCTCGAGAAGGGCGGACATCTCCGCTACATCTCCAACAGACACGAAGCCGTAGCCTCGACCGCCGCTGACGGTTACGCCCGCGTTACCCACAAGGCTTCCGTAGTCATGTGCCACTTGGGACCCGGAATCACCAACGTACTTACCGGTGTCGCAAATGCCGCTTTCGACTCAATCCCGATGGTTGTGTTCGCCGGAGACGTTCCGAGCTACTACTACGGCAAGCACCCACACCAGGAAGTCAACATGCACGGAGACGCAACGCAGTACAGACTCCTTGAGCCGGTCTGCAAACGCTGCTGGAGAATCGATGACCCAGAGTCCCTGCCTGATGTCCTCGATAAGGCCTTCAGGCTGGCTGAGTCTGGCCGTCCCGGTCCCGTCCTAATCGATATGCCTATGGACATTTGGAGCCGCGAAATTGAGGAGGACCTCTTCGCACGCACCTATCAGGACAGCCACATTACCGTAAAGCCCGCTCTTGACCCAGAGTGCGCAAAAGCAATCGCAAAGTGTCTCATTGAGGCCAAAGCTCCCGTAATCCACGCTGGTGGCGGAATCCTTCTCGCACAGGCATCGGCAGAACTGGCTGCACTCGCTGAGTTCCTCGACATCCCGATTTCCCGCACACTCATGGGGCAGGGCTGCGTAAGCGACCTTCATCCGCTCATGGTAGGGCAGACTGGCTTCTGGGGACTCGCTCACACACACGCCTTCACGCTTGGAGCAGACGTGATTCTCGCGCTCGGAACAAGATTCGCTGAGGCCGACTCGTCAAGCTGGTATCAGGGCGTAACGTTTGACCCGTCAACTACGAAGTTCATGCAGATCGACATTGACCCGACAGAAATCGGCAGGAACTACCCCGTAGAGATTGGTGCAGTCGCTGACCTGAAACTGGCACTCGCTCAGATTCTCGAGGCCGCAAAAGCAATCAAGCCCGAAGGTATCAAGAGGCCCGGACTCCGTGAAGGTATCGCCAAAGCAAAAGCCGAGTTCAAGGAATCCGTAAGGGCAATCACTGAGGACCTGCGCTTCCCGATGACCCCGCAGAGAATCCTTAAGGACGTTAAGGAAGCACTGCCGGAGGACGCGCTAATCTTCACCGACGTCGGCTGGAACAAGAACGGTGTAGCTCAGCAGTTCACCGTAACGATTCCCGGCACCGTCCACCACTCGTCAGGACTCGCAACGATGGGCTTCGGAGCTTCGGCGGTTCTCGGAGGCAAGAAGGCTGCTCCCGACAAGATCTGCATTGCGTTAATCGGAGACGGCGGCTTCGGTGTCAACCCGACATGCATGGCTACGGCAGTCGAAGAGGGAATCGCTTGCACGTGGGTCGTCATGAACAACATGGCCTTTGGCACGATTGCAGGACTCGAGAACGCCAACTACCACACGAAGTTCGGGACGACTTTCCACACTCCCGACGGACAGGCATATTCCCCCAACTGGGCAAAAGTCGCTGAGGGTTACGGAGTCGAGGCAATCAGAATCACTAAGGCTGAGGAGTTCGCCCCCGCAATGAAGAAAGCAGTTGAGGCCAACAAAGCCGGCCGCCCGTTCCTTGTTGAGGCCATAATGGAGAATATCGCGGTGCCCACGCCAGGATGCTGGAACATCAACGATATTTACACGCCGAATGACCTCGTCAAAGAAGGTAAGCTGGTCAAGAAGGAAAATGGCAAGTACGTACCACCTAGCCACGCAAAGTCTCACATCACGAAATAATTACTGAGAGGAGTAAATACTAGTACTATGGCACATCATGAAGTAACACCCGAAGAAATCGCCATGCTTGAAGAAATGGTGAAGAAGGCCAGAGCCGCAGCAGAAGTTATCGCGACGTATGACCAGGAGAGAGTGGACCACCTTTGCCGGGCAATCTGCGCAGCCCTTTACCCGCTGAAGGTTTGGGGGCCAATCTGCGATGAAGCCGTTGACGAGACCAGACTCGGCGACAAGGTAACCAAGCGCAACAAGCGTAACAAGCTGAAGCTGATTCTCCGCGACTGCCTCAGGCAGAAGAGCGTTGGAATCATCGAGACCATTCCCGAGAAGGGCCTCGTGAAGTACGCAAAGCCCGTAGGCGTAATCGCAACCCTTGTACCGACAACCAACCCCTGCGTTACCCCCGCTGGTCAGGCAATCTACGCTGTGAAGGCCCGCGACGTTCTTATCTGCTCACCCCACCCCAGAGCGAAGAAGACCACCTGCAAGACCGTCAACATCATCCGCGACGTTCTCGCCCGTGAAGGTGCACCTGCCGACATCATTCAGGTAATCGAGGAGCCCAGCATCACCCTCACTCAGGAACTCATGAAGATGGTAGACCTCGTAATTGCGACCGGCGGCCGTCCTATGGTCAGGTCAGCGTATTCTTCGGGAGTACCGGCTTACGGTTCAGGCGCGGGCAACTCTACGGTAATCGTGGACAACACCGCCAACACAAAGGAGCGCGCGTATGAGGCAGCAATGAACACGCGTATCTCCAAGTGCTCGGACTTCGGGTCAGGGTGTTCGTGCGACGGTAACCTAATCGTTCACGAGTCGGTGTATGACGATTTCGTCGAGGGCCTCGTGAAGGAAGGCGCGTATATCCCGACTTGGGAGCAGGCAGAGGCAATCAAGAAGGTTATGTGGGACGAGACCGGCCACAGGCTGCCCGACACTGTAGCAATTTCCGCGCAGGCACTCGCGAAGGCTGCTGGGTTCGAGATTCCTGCTGACCGTAAGTTTATCGCTGTTCCCAACAACGGCCAGAAGGAAGGCTTCACCATCAACAACGCCGACGACATCAAGAAGTGCATTGGCAAGGAGCATTTCTTCAGCACTGAGAAGCTCACGACCCTCTTGACTCTGTTCAAGTACGGCGGGGAGTTCCAGACTGCACTTGACATTATGCAGGAGATTTTCGACAAGGCGGGCGGCAAGGGACATTCTTGCGGGCTGTACTCGTTCGACGACGACCACATTCACCGTCTGGGCATGTGCGCACCCGTATCGCGCTGCATGATCCGCCAGCCGAACAACCGCGGCAACGCAGGAAGTGCCACTAACGGAATGCCTCCCACGAACTCGATGGGCTGCGGGACTTGGGGCGGTAACATCGTCAGCGAGAACATCACCCTCAAGCACTACATGAACACGACGTGGGTAGCCCGCCCGATTATGGAGGATATGCCCTCACTGCAGGCACTCTTCGGAGAGTTCTACGTGGACGGCATGGACGAAGAGTAATCAGGGTCCAAGTTTTGTGCAGGTCTTGCGGTTTTGCCGTGAGGCCTGTTTTTTTGCCCGCAATGAGAATCAAACTTTACAATTTCTATGATGGGTGTTAAACTCAAAAAGTTTTTCATGGACAATTATACTCATGGTTAAGGAGAGTTTATCAAATTGGCAACAAGAAGAGAGCCGAGATTCAAATTATGCCGTCATCTGGGAGTCAATGTTTGCGGACACCCTAAAGCCTTAAAGCGTTCGGACACTAAGAAGAATGCAGCTGCCAGTGCTGCCCGTGCAGGCCAGAAAGTCTCACAGTACGCCCTCCAGCTCATGGAGAAGCAGAAGATCAAGGCCTATTACGGAATCCTTGAGCGTCAGTTCGCCCGCTATTTCGACATCGCCAAGAAGAGCCAGGACACGACCGGTACAGCCCTGCTCAGAGCGTTAGAGTGCCGTCTGGATAACTTGGTCTACAGGACAGGGTTCGCACGCTCAATCCGTCAGGCAAGACAGCTCGTCTCACACGGACACATCCTCGTGAACGGCCAGAAAGTCGACATCCCTTCATTCGGTGTGAAGGTCAATGACGTAATCAGCCTCAAAGAGAAGACCCGCGCAAATCCCTTAGTCGAGACAAACTTCAACGGGTTCGTATCGTTCAGCGTGCCATACCTTGAGAAGGACAAGGAACACTTCAGCGCAAAATTAATCCGTGAGCCTATGCGCGAAGAATTACCCATCGAGGTGAATGAAATTCTCGCAGTCGAGTTGTACTCAAAGTAGCATAGACTAACAACAATATAGCTCTTATCGAGAGAGGTGGAGGGACCGACCCTGTGAAGCCCGGCAACCTGTTTGAATCAGGTGCCAATATCGGCAGCGTAATGACGGCTGGATGATGAGAGAGAGATTACAGGGAAATTCACGTGCACTCTCTTGAAACATTCAGGGGAGTGCAAATTTTTTGTGTATGTATACCATAAGGAGGCAAAATTTATGTCAGACAACTTCATATTCTCGTCCGAGTCAGTAACTGAGGGACACCCCGACAAAGTAGCCGACCAGATTTCGGACTCAGTGCTTGATGCCCTGCTCAAGGATGACCCTATGAGCCGTGTAGCTTGTGAAGTTCTAGTGTCCACAGGGTTCGCGGTAATTGCCGGGGAAATCAGCACTAAGGCAGTAGTTGACATTCAGAAGATAGCCCGCGAGACGATTAACGGCATAGGTTACACCAGCGCGGACTACGGTTTTGACGGAAATTCCTGCGCGGTCTTCACGGCCCTCGACGAACAGTCCGGCGACATAGCTCAGGGAGTCGACGACGCAATAGAGGTCAGGGGTCAGGACTTGGCCGACAGCGACATAGCCAAGATTGGTGCAGGTGATCAGGGTATGATGTTCGGTTACGCGACGAACGAGACCAAAGAATTTATGCCGATGCCCATAGCTTTATCTCACGCATTGGCCCGCCAGCTCACCAAAGTACGCAAGGACGGAACGCTGAAGTATCTTCGTCCCGACGGAAAGACTCAGGTCTCACTGCGCTACGAGAACAGGAAGGCCGTACACGCTGATACTATCGTTGTGTCGACTCAGCATGACCCATCCGCGAGCTTGGCACAGATCCGCGGGGACATGATTTCACGCGTTATTGCTCCGATAGTGCCTCCCGAGTTGATTGACGACAAGACCAGAATTTTCGTGAACCCCACAGGGCGATTCGTGAAGGGCGGTCCTGCGGCTGATTCGGGACTCACTGGACGCAAGATTATCGTTGATACTTACGGCGGCTGGGTGCCGCACGGTGGGGGGGCTTTCTCCGGCAAGGACCCAACGAAGGTCGACAGGAGCGGAGCATACATGACCCGTTACGCGGCCAAGAACATCGTTGCTGCGGGGCTCGCTGACGAGTGCCAGATTCAGGTGGCCTACGCTATCGGTGTGGCTGAACCCGTATCGCTGAACGTCAACACCTTCGGGAGCGGGAAAATCAGTGAGGAAAGAATTGCGGAGCTGTTGAGGGAGTATTTCGACTTCAGGCCGGCGGCAATTATCCGGGACTTGTCCTTGAGGAAGCCTCAGTATAAGGCAGTGGCAGCTTACGGGCACATGGGAAGAATTGACCTGCCTGAACTTCCGGGCTGGGAGAAGACAGACAGGGCTGAAGCTCTCAGGAAGGCCGCAGGGTTATAGCTGACAGCACAAAACAGGAGGACCTCAAGCAGCGTTCTCCTGTTTGTTATTCTTCAGGCACGCATAATCTCAGAGTAGATTGACGGCGTAACAAACTCTATAGAAATCCCGAGATTATTCACGGCCCTCACAACTGCCTCGTTGAAGCTGCTGCCGTGTTCAACGTAATTCCTGATGCTCCCGTCATAGTAATTCCTCATCCCTTCCCTGTAGCCGTCCGCACCGGCAAGAGCAAATACTCTTTACGCCCATATCCCGAAGAAGTTTCAGCACCATAAGCAGACTGTTGCAGCCATAACTGAAATCTCCCGTGAGGCTGTTGTAGTCAATCCTGTAATCTATTTCCTGCCCGGACAAGTTAGACGCGGCTATGACCTTCCCGGGAAAGCTGGTGATATAGTCAAATCGTTTGCTGTTCCCGAAGAACGAATAATCTATGTGGTATTGTCCAGGTATGAAGTTCACAGAGATCACTATAGGGCTGTGAAGTGCAATGTATTGTGTGATTTCGCGCTCGTGAGTGTTTATGGTCGCACCGGGCGCAAGTAAGAGAATGTCCCTGCCTTGAAGTTCCTGCTTGAGTTCTGAGCGGCTTTGGGAGTCGTCGATAACGTTATTCTTGTACTCCTCGTAGAGTCTGTCGGCATAATCCGGGTCAAAAGCCGTGCACTTTTCGCGGTCGAATCTCGCCAGAATGTGATTAATATCCCTGTTGGTGAGGTCTCCCTTCTTCAGGTAGTGTTCTGCGTAGTTCCTGTGGAGGTTGAAGCGTGCGGACAGAAAGTAGGAAGGCGAATACCCCCATTGAGTTTCGCCCCTCATGGGAGAGATATAGTCCCCGATAGCGTCCATCAAGCAGTCAATCTCGTATGCTTTGCCCTCGTTGTCGTTGAGGTAGTCGGCGATGAGTTCAACGGGGAGGTTTCCGGGAGTGCGTCCTATGCCCATTAGGCTGGCATCGATTGTAACGGGGCGGTTGAGGTGCTGCTCTATGAAGTCCTGAGCGAGGGAGTAACTCAGGGACATATTTTCGTGGAGGTGGAGGGCTAATCTTATTGCCGGGTCAAGGTTGTGGTGGACTACTGAGGCGATCCTCAGGAGGTCTTTGCGCTTCATGCTCCCGAAAGTGTCGACTATTGAGAACTGGTAAGGCTGTATCTTGTTGACCTGTTCGACTATCCAGAGAATTTCCCTGTCAGAATATCCCATAATGTTTATAGGGTTAATGCTGAGTTTGTAGCCTCTGGCTTTGACGGCCTTAGCGAACTCCATGCCTTCAGCAATATCGTAGTCATGGGCGGTGATTCGTATCATCTCTATGCCTGTTCCGCTGTAGGGGGAGAGCTTGCTGATGTCGTAATTGCTCCTCATGGCCATTGCTGAAAAGATAGTTTGTCCTGTGTTGTCGGGGAGTAAGTGATTGAGTTCCTCGATGGTATTGCAGACTGTGCGGTCAGGGGTGCAGGTGTCAGTGCTGCGGAGGAAGCCGGCTTCTATGATGTCGATTTTTGCCCTCACGAGGGACTGAATGATGCTGCGTGCGGTCTGGAAGCCCCAATTCCAGTCGTTGATGTAGCCGCCGTCCCTGAGAGTGCAGTCTAAGAGCTTAAGATTGTTCTGCGTCATTATTGCTCCCCCTCAATAATGCGTGTTACGAACTCTAAATCTTTCTCCGTATCAACTGACAGGCACCGGCAGCCGGATACTATAGACAACTTTAGCTGCTTTCCGTAATCCAGAAAACGAAGAGTATCAATCCCTTCTACCAGCTCAAAACGTCCCGGCTCTGAGTCCCTGTAAAAGTCCAGCATCTTCTTATTGCAGCCGATTATCCCTACATGCTTATAGTACTTGAAGTTAAGCGACTTGTACGGGTATGGTATGGGTATTCTGGACATGTATAGAGCGTTCATGCTGCAGTCAAATACTACTTTGATGTTTGAGCTGTCCATCACCTGCTCAGGATTGGTCATCTCAGTAATAATATTTGTCCCGAACTCTGTATCTTGCGGTACATAGTCAGGAATTGCAGCAGATACAGCCCTCGTATCTATCAGAGGCTCATCACCGTTTATCTGAACGTAGAAATCTGCTCTGACAGTCTCGGAGACTTCTTGAAGACGGTTAGCAGCGGTCTTGTGTTTGTCTGAGGTCATAATTACAGGAATGCTGAGAGAATCACAGACAGCCTTTATTCTGCCGTCATCAGCTGCCACTAAGACATCAGAAAATTCTTTGACCTTGCTGGCCTGCTGATAGACCCACCAAATCATAGGATGCCCACAAATATCGACTATAGGTTTGCCCGGCAGACGCGAAGAATTATAGCGCGCGGGAATTACTCCGATAACACGCACCTATTCTCCCTCCTTCCACGCCGAAGCACTGCGAGGGGGAAATGTCCTGTCTAGTCCGTGATTGTTTGAGTGAAGATTACTTGTGAAGATTAATGAGCAAAGATTAGCCGTGAGCCGTGAGCCGTGAGCCATTATACTGATTTACGCTCTTCACTGTCAAGCCTCCTAGTGTGAAAAATTTTTGTTGCTGATTTCAGGATTCTAACACATTACCCAAAATCTTTAACCTAGTATAATTCTCCACATCCAAATCTTTATCAGGAGGTATCTTTACCATGAAGAAATTTTTGTGTGCGTTGCTGCTCCTGAGCTTGGCCTCTTGCGCCTATGCTTCGGACTACGTCATCAGGATTTACTCCAACTCCAACTCATCCGAACGCGTTACCTGGCTCAAGAACGCCGCCAAAGCCGCAGGGTTCACCATCAACATGGACGACTCCACAGTGTACAAGGGCGACACCAGCGCAATCCAGCTCGCCAACGAGAACAAGGACGGAGATGTGATATTCGGCCTCAATGAAGTCCGCTGGTCCCAGTTGGTCAACGGCGACTACGAGAATATCCGTGTGCTTGACTGGACTCCCTCTTGGGCTGACAAAGTCGGAGAGTACAAGTACCCCGGCAAGGCTTATGGGCTGGTCATTCAGAATATCCTCATGCTCTACAGGAAGGACTCACTCGGCACAAACGGCAAGGAGCTTCACTTCAAGCACTGGGCCGACCTCGTCAACAGCGGCTTCAAGTGGTTCCGTCAGGGCAGAGTCGGAGGCACAACCAACATGAACATCAATAACGCAATGTTATACGCCTTCACCGACCCAACTTCACCCGCCGGCGGAATCTCCGTAGAGGGCTGGAAAACTCTCTGGAAGTATTGCGCCAACGGACTCTACACCGGAGACTCTTACGGCTTTGACCCCCTCAACAGAGGAGACGTTCAGGTGAGCACGTTCTATTCTTCGTCGCTCTATGGGAACATTGACGCGGCCGCACAGTCCTCACGCAGCCCCCTCAAGGGAACGATTGACCCCGAGAACTGGGCACTAGTCGAGATCGACGACGGAACTTACTACATCGCCGAATATATTGGAGTCCTCGACAACCCCCGCAGGACGGCCGAAGAGACTGAACACGTCAAGAAGTTCGCCGAGTGGTTCGGGAGTGCCGAAGTCCAGCGCGAATGGTCAGAGGAGTTTGACTCCTACCCGTGCAACTCTGACGCTGTCGACTCAGTTCCTCCCATTTACGCAATCAAGAACTGTGCGCTCACCAAAGTTGCTGGCACTGACATGACTTACGCCGAATACGTCGGTGCTCACAGTTCGCAGTGGACAAACATAATGACCAATCTCGGCTTCTACTGGTCGGACAACGCAAACCCTCCCGCTGAACCCGACTGGGACAATCTCGACTGGGCTACCCTCACACAGAAGCCCGCGAAGTGATGAGTGATGACATTTGCAGGGGACGGAAGCCGGTTATTGACCTGCTCACTAAGTCCCCTTCCCGCTGTGCGAAGCTGATTATCGCTAACAACGTCAGGCCCCCATTTCTCGACGAACTCCTAGACTTGGCCAGAAGCAAGAATGTTACTTGGCAGGTTGCAGCACCTGAGGCACTCGACAAACTTTCGGGAGGCGAGAAGCATCAAGGGGTGATCTGCCGTCTTACTCAGGCCAAGACTATGGAGCTTGAGGAGTTCCTGAGGGGTCTTGAGGGCGAGAAGTCTGCGTTGATAGTTGTGCTTGACCACATAGAGGACCCTCATAACTTGGGGGCTGTGATTCGTTCTGCTGAGGCCGGAGGGGCTTCGGGAGTGATTACGGCAAAGAGGCGGTCTGCTGTCCCGAACGATACCGTAATCAAGACCAGCGCGGGTGCGTCCCTGAGATTGCCTGTTGTTCAGGTCGCCAACATCACGCGTACTCTCGAGGCCCTGAAGAGTGCTAATTTCTGGACTGTGGGTCTCGACGCTGAAGCCAAAGTCTCAATCTGGAGTGAGAGATTGCCGGACAGGACGGCCCTTGTTGTGGGAGCTGAGGGGTTCGGGCTATCTAGGCTCGTGGGTGAAACTTGCGATCTCCTCATTAAGATTCCCATAAAGCAGGAGGGAGTGAGTTCCCTGAATGCGAGTGTGGCGGCGGCTCTTGGAATCTTTGAGTGGGCCAGAGTGCGTGTATAATGAGCACAACACATTCAAGAGAGGCAGATAAATTCATGACAGAAGTACGAGTAAGATTCGCACCAAGTCCTACGGGAGCGCTGCACATCGGCGGAGGACATACCGCACTGTTCAACTGGCTCTGGGCGCGGCACAACAACGGCAAATTCATTCTTAGGATTGAGGACACTGACCTAGTGCGCTCAACGAAAGAGTACGAGCAGACCATCATGTCGGGCATGGTGTGGCTTGGGCTTGACTGGGACGAGGGCCCGGACATCGGAGGGAATTACGGCCCTTACCGTCAGTCTGAGCGTCTCGACATTTACCGGGATTACGCAGAACAGTTAGTGAGTGAGGGCAAAGCCTACAGGGACGGCGAGGCGATAATCTTCCGTGTTGAGCCAGGCCAAGATATTTCGTTCAGGGATATAGTTTACGGGCAGATTGACGTGATGAGCGACGGGCTCCGAGAGAAGGATTCCGACAAGCTCAAGGACATAGTGATAATCAAGAGCGACGGAATGCCCACGTACAATTACGCTGTAGTTGTCGACGACCACATGATGAGGATCTCGCACGTTATTCGCGGAGAGGACCACATCTCGAACACTCCCAAGCAGATTTTGCTGTATCGTGCATTGGGCTGGGAGGTGCCGGAGTTCGCTCACCTGCCGATGATTCTCGGGAAGGACAAGAAGAAACTGAGCAAACGGCACGGAGCCACGAGCATTTACGAATACCGCGACATGGGGTATATGCCCGACTCAATGTTCAACTTTCTTGCGTTATTGGGCTGGTCCGCAGGAGACGACAGGGAAATTTTCACGAGGAGTGAGGCCGCTGAATGGTTCGAGCTGTCCAGAGTAACACGCAAGGCCGCAGTGTTCGACTTCGACAAGCTCAATCACATTAATCAGGAACACCTCAAGAGGCTTGACCCTTCCGTGAGGCTGGGAATGGTACGGCCCTTCTGGGTTGAAGCTGGTCTGCCTGTTGCTGATGTCGAGGCCAAGAGGGGAGTGAAATACCTTGAGGACGCGTTGACTCTCATGGAGGGACGTGGGCGCACCGCTAAGGAGATGGCGGAGTTTTCTGACTATTTCGTGTCGTTTGAGCCGGTCAAAGCTCGTTGGAACGCTGATGGTCTCGACAAGGATAAGCTGAGGCCGTTTTTCGGTGCGGTGTTTTCGTCTGAGTGGAAGGCTGAGAAGCTCGAGGAGGCAGCTCGGTCTTGGGTAGGCGGTCATGAGGGAGCGAAGATGAAGGATTACGCTATGCCCCTGAGGTTCGCGCTGACGGGAATGAAGGTGAGTCCGGGAATCTTTGAGGTTGCCGAACACTTGGGACGTGAGGAGTGTGAAAGCCGCCTGAAGTTCTACGGCCTGCTGTAGTGGTTATGCCCCCCTTGAGGTTTGAGGGGGGTATCGTTTACATGTCGATATGTCTGAATGAGTACCTGTACGCGTGAGAGCCAAAATCAATCTTGCCCCGTCGATTCTGTCAACAAGCAGCCAATTAGGCATAATATCGCATTCTCTCAAGCCCTCAAATTTCCCGTTATGTAATCAACCGTCAGCTTCAGTTCATCGCGTAATTCTTGCGGTGTATTCAGTCCGCCCTCATATCCTGCCATAATATTAATTACCCCCCTCACGAAAAAGGGGGGCGTGCTGTCTTCCTGATTATTCTTGCTCGTTCTTGGTGCTGAAGTGGAACATCACTATTCCCAGTGGCGGCAACGTCAACGGCAATGAGTACGGATACCCATGACTCTCGCACATATCGGCCTCCATACCTCCGCAGTTCCCCAAACCGCCTCCGCCATACTTCGTCGCGTCGCTGTTGAGAATCTCCTTCCAGAACCCCGCGCGAGGTACCCCAACACGATAGCCGTATCTCGGTACAGGCGTGAAGTTCGCTGCACAAAGAATATACTCGTCGTCGCTCTTGCCCTTCCTCAGCCAGATTATTACGCTCTGCTGCCAGTCTGAACAGTCGATCCACCTGAACCCGTCCGGCGTGAAGTCCAGCTCATAGAACGGCGGGTATTTCTTGTAGGCGTGGTTGAGGTCCTTCACCCACTCCTGAATCCCGCGGAAGTCATCCTTCTGCAACAAGTGCCACTCAATCGCAGAGTCGTGGTTCCACTCGAGACCCTGAGCAAATTCACCGCCCATGAACAGTAACTTCTTGCCGGGGTGCGCCCACATGTACCCGTAGAGGAGCCTCAAGTTCGCGCGCTTCTGCCACCAGTCGCCGGGCATCTTGTTAATCAGGCTGCCTTTGCCGTGAACAACTTCATCGTGTGAGAGCGGCAACATGAAATTCTCACTGAACGCATACCAGATTGAGAACGTCAATTGATTCTGGTGCCAGCTCCTGTGGACGGGTTCGTGGCTCATGTAGTCAAGGGTGTCGTGCATCCACCCCATGTTCCACTTCATTCCGAAGCCCAAGCCCCCCAAGAACACCGGACGCGTTACCATAGGCCAGTCTGTGGACTCTTCGGCAATCGTCTGGATTGTCCCGAAACGCCCGAAAAGTTCGCTGTTCATGTCTCGGAGAAGTGATATTGCCTCGAGGTTTTCGCGGCCTCCGTAAATGTTCGGCACCCACTCGCCGTTCTTGCGTGAGTAGTCGAGATAGAGCATTGAGGCTACTGCGTCGATTCTCAGTCCGTCGGCGTGGAAGAGGTCAATCCAGAATGCCGCTGACGAGATGAGGTAGCTGCGTACTTCGTTGCGGCCGTAGTTGAAGATGTAGCTTCCCCAGTCAGGGTGATAGCCTTTGCGTGGGTCCTCGTGTTCGTAGAGGGCTGTACCGTCGTAACGTGCGAGGCCGAAATCATCCGTCGGGAAGTGGCTCGGAACAAAGTCCAGAATCACAGCAATTCCCCTCTTGTGCAGTGAGTCAATCAGGTACATGAAGTCCTCAGGTGTCCCGTAGCGTGCGGTCGGAGCAAAGTAGCCCAGAGTCTGATAGCCCCAAGAGCCGTAGAATGGGTGCTCCATCACCGGCAGGAACTCTACAGCGGTGAAGCCCATATCCTCGCAATATCCCGGGAGTTCGTCGGCCATCTCACGGTAAGAGAGAGAGAGTCCGTCGTCCCAGTGCCTCCGCCATGAGCCTAAATGGACTTCGTAGACGCTCATCGGTGCGGAGAGATTCATCTTTTCTCCCCTGTGTGCGAGCCACTCGGAGTCGCCCCACTCGTAGTCGGACCAGTGGATTATTGATGAGGTCTTCGGGGGGAGCTCGAAAGCCCGTGAAAACGGGTCCATCTTCTCCTTGATTTCGCCGTGTGAGTTCCTGATGTGGAACTTGTACAGCTCCCACTTGCCTACGTCGGGGATGAAGCCTTCCCAGATTCCTGAACCGTCCCAGCGGGCTGCTAGGGGGTGAGCTTCGGGGTTCCAGCCGTTGAAGTTTCCGACTACGCTGACGGCCTGAGCGTTGGGGGCCCACACGCTGAAGGCGACTCCTTTGGCGTTGTCTGAGGGGTCAGTGAAGGGCTGTGCTCCCATCTTCTCATAGAGGTGGTAGTGAGTTCCCTGCTTGAATAAGAATATGTCATAGTCGCTTAACGTTGATACGCCATGACGTACTGAACCAGCCATGAATATTTTTGCCTCCTTCTTGAATTGTGAATTGGTGTGCCTAAATTTTACCGTATTTATCGTAACCCGCAAGAAGAGTCCCGATTTATATTAGCTTGGTGATATTATTGTATACTAAAATTTTTTGACACTTAATGAAGGGAAATGATTATGTGAAACTCGAATTGGAACGCTCGGAATTTCTCAAGGCTTGGCAGATCGCAGAGAAATATACCGGCAATAAGTCTACTATGGACTCTCTTGAAGGAGTCAGAATCACAGCCCGCGAAGACAACACCGTTACCCTAGAGGCAACTGACCTCAAGACTTCCGTGAAGTGCACCGCTAAGGGAGTGAACGTCCTCGAACCCGGTGTGGCCGTCCTGAAAGCCTCGACCTTTGGCGACATGCTCAAGAAGACCTCAGCACAGACTTTCACTCTTGAGACCGGCGACTCACGAGGCCTCCTCAACGCCGGAAAGAGCAAATCACGCTTCCCTGTGATTCCCCCAGAGACCTTCCCCAACATCCCCGAGAGCGGAGGTGCTGAAGACATCTGCACACTTCAGGCCTCAGACTTGGGCCGCCTCATCAACGAAGGCAGTGCTGCGGCTTCCGCTCCGTCAGACTTCCCGAAGTATCTCGGTACTTGCCTACTCAGGACCAGCGATAATATCATCATGGCAGTATCCACAGACGGTAAACGTTTGGCCCGCTCAAAACGCAGCTGCGACCCCGTCCAGAAGAAAGAAGACCTCCTGTTACCCTCAGCCGCAACGAAGGACCTCGCAAAAATCTTCACCGGCGATAACAACGTCAAAATTCGCGCGGATGGGTCTACCGTGTGGTTCTGCCTCGAGGACTCGGAGTTCTCAGTGAGGCGGGTAGAAGCGAGCTTCCCGAACTTTGAGCGAATCCTCAACAACGACTGCAAAACCAGCCTCAAGATTTCCCGTGATGAACTCATTCAGGCCCTCGACAGAATCGACATCATAGCCAAGAACACCCCCGCTCACCTGATGGCAATGCTCCTCAGCCCCGACGGAGAACTAAGAATCATTGCCCGGGCACCAGAGTTCGGGACGGCAACGGAGACCCTAGAGGCCCACATTGAGGGCGAGAACTTGCAGATAGGGTTCAACGCTGCGTATTTCTCGGACGGCTTGAAGGCTCTTGGTGCCGGAGATGTGCTAATCGAGTTCAGCAGTGAGGAAGGACAAACACGAATGCTCCGAGCAGAGGGCGACGACTACCTGTATATGCTCATGCCGATACGGTTAACGCCTCAGGACTTGTTGTCAGACGATGACCCCGCGGACTTCAGCGCACCCAATCAGCCAGAGGACGACCAAGCGCAGGCACAAGAAGAATCCTACGAGAGCGGAGACGATTCCGAAGGTGCACCGTTCTAGCCTTGAGGTTTGACCGCAGCGCAGTACGGAACTTCAGGAATTTTCACGGCGGCCCGGGGCTCACGGTCAATTGGGGTCCGGGTCTTAATCTGATTCTCGGCCCCAACGGCAGCGGAAAGACTAACCTTCTCGAGGCACTAAGCATTCTTTCAGGCTGGGGGGCTTTCGGCCGGACCCACAGCGTAATCTCGTGGGCGGGCAGTGATAGGCCTGCGTTTGTGGGTGCTGAAGTCTCGGGTGAAGAGTCCTGCACAATAACCGCTAACATCTCCTCGCGAATCTCCCTTAGGCTCGACGACAAGGCCATAACTTCAACGGATTTGCGCTTAGTCCTGCCGTCCGTATTGTTCTTAACGGGGAATGTCAATCTCATTGACGGGAGCCCGTCGGCAAGAAGGCTCTTCGTTGACAGGTTGTGCGCACTGTTCTTCCCTCCGTTCGCAAAGAGGCTCGCGGACGTCAGGTACATCATGAGGACCAGAGTATTTCTGTTGAGGCAGGGGAAATCTCCCGACCGCACGAACATTCCCTATTGTGAGCTGGGAGGCTGGTTTTTGGACAGGCGCAGGGAAGTTGCTGCACAGTTGATGAGCATGATTCCTGCGGG